>NZ_JACJEA010000046.1:0-28910 GCF_014163835.1 Pseudoalteromonas sp. SR43-5 | reverse complement strand
TGATAGCTGATAGCTGATAGCTGATAGCTGATAGCTGATAGCTGATAGCCAAAGAATGTTTTACTAAATCATTTAATCAAGGATTTTTAAACTTGTTATTGAGGAAATAACAAGTGGCGGAGTGGACGGGACTCGAACCCGCGACCCCCGGCGTGACAGGCCGGTATTCTAACCAACTGAACTACCACTCCGCAGTGGTATGTGCATGGGGTAATGCACTTACAAATTTTAATCATGATATCAAATGGCGGAGTGGACGGGACTCGAACCCGCGACCCCCGGCGTGACAGGCCGGTATTCTAACCAACTGAACTACCACTCCGCAGAGATATCATTATACTTGTTATTACTTAATTTGTTGGCGGAGTGGACGGGACTCGAACCCGCGACCCCCGGCGTGACAGGCCGGTATTCTAACCAACTGAACTACCACTCCAGCATACAAATTTTGTAATATAACATTGTTTAAATAGTTGGCGGAGTGGACGGGACTCGAACCCGCGACCCCCGGCGTGACAGGCCGGTATTCTAACCAACTGAACTACCACTCCAGCGCATATTTAAACTGTTATTTTTTCTTATTGGCGGAGTGGACGGGACTCGAACCCGCGACCCCCGGCGTGACAGGCCGGTATTCTAACCAACTGAACTACCACTCCATAATAAGAATATGTTTTACAACCATACGTTGTGTAAGTGTTGGCGGAGTGGACGGGACTCGAACCCGCGACCCCCGGCGTGACAGGCCGGTATTCTAACCAACTGAACTACCACTCCAGCTTTTACTTACAAGTTTTACGAAAATGGCGGAGTGGACGGGACTCGAACCCGCGACCCCCGGCGTGACAGGCCGGTATTCTAACCAACTGAACTACCACTCCATATTTTCGTTGCTGTTTAGGTCTCCCTGACAGCGGCGTGAATAATACGAACCAACCCCTATTTCGTCAAGGGCTTTTTTGTTTTTTTATAGGTTTTTTAGTCATCTGTCATCGAAAGGTTTAAAATTTCACCTGATCTGTCATTTTTTGAGCCATTTTTACCGACTTGATTTTTTTCTGTGTCGGCAACACCACTTTCACTTGTTTTCTTTTTCTTTAAAAAAGGCAGCTTCACTTTAAATTTAATCGGTTTTTTCTGAACAAATATACGAATTAACAACCAACCGAGTAATAAAATGAGCGTATTGCAGCCTACAATTAAACTAATAATTGCCGATGTGGCCATTTTTTCTTCAACAGGCTCACTCTCAATCATTTTATCTGGCGTAATAATTGTTGCCGAATCAATTTCGGGCACCGCTTCTATGGGTCGTTCTATCTCAAATTTATACGTTGGTAGCGTTGCCATAAATTCACGGCCATTAATATTAGTGCCAAAAACAGACAGTTCAACACTATATCTACCCCAATCATAATTTTTAACACTAAGCTGACGTGAGTCTTTAGCTGCAGCATCTATGGTAAACATTTGCTCTTCGTTATTGGGATAGTAGATTTTTCCCTGGATGATGACTGTCTCTGGCTTAACAATACTTGGGTCTATATTTATAGTTAACAGATGCTCGTCTGTGTCTTGTTCTGCTAACGCGACTTCGGTTATAAAAGGCGGCTCGTGCACTTCTATTGTATTTTGCACAATGCGACGCTGCAGCAGAGGTGTTGCCACGTAAAGCTCTGGTGTCCATTCACCCGCTGGGAAATCTAAAGTAAACTCGCCAGTAAACACACCATCTTTAGGGCGCTCATCAAATCCACGTCCATCGTCTTTAAATTCAGCGACTTCTTGAATGCCTGCGCCAAAGTTAGCAAAGTTTTCATTGTTGGTACTTACAAAGTCAACATTAAGGCTCACAACATCTCTAAATAGGTTTGTATTAATTGGCTCACCGTCGTTTAGTATTTTGCCAGTGATTTTTATTGTCTCCCCTCTAAACAACATTGAAGGAAGAGGCTCTGCCTCAAGAGATATTTCGCCTAATACAACTATTCTGCTGTCGGGTAAAATACTGCCTATTACTTGCCAAGGACCCGCCATAGGTTTTTTTATGGTAACTAAATCGTAGCTGAGTTCGTCAAACCAATCTAAGTTAGGGTTTTTAACTGAGTCAGTAGCAAAGTACTTACTGCCATCGGGCCGCACTAAAATAACAGCAGGTGCACCTGATTTTCTAAAAAACAGCAGTGTTATTTCATCTATTTTGCTATCTATGCGAAAACGATTATCAAGTAAAGGGATCTCATTTTGATGCCCATCGCGCTTGAGCACTTCTACTTGTTTTACGCCATATGCATTGCCAGTAAATAAACTAGCGGCACATAACGCTGTTACAAAATACATCGTTTTCATTAAATCGCCTTATTCTGCGCGCCATATACATTGGCCGCCTTCTTTGTTTACAAGATCTAATCGTGCTTCGTGTGCGCTTTGCTCAGCGTCGCTTGCTCGCAATACAACTAATGGGGCTCTATCGCTATTTAAACGCTTTATACCGCCTTTCTGTTGCTCGCTGCCGTCATCTTTGTTTTGATTCAAATTCAGCTTTGTTTGACCACCCGTCATGGCAAGGTAAACATCGGCTAAAATTTCAGAATCCAGTAGCGCGCCGTGAAGTGTTCGCTTTGCGTTATCTACATCGTAACGACGACATAATGCATCAAGATTGTTCTTTTGACCTGGATGCAAGTCACGCGCCATTTTAAGCGTGTCGAGAACTTGACAAAAAGTCTCTGTTTTAGGATAGCCCTGATTAAGTAGTGCAAATTCATTATCCATATGGCCAATATCGAACGGCGCGTTATGAATAACTAACTCTGCCCCTTCAATATAGTCGAAAAACTCTTGGGCAATTTGATGAAATAACGGTTTATCACGTAAAAATTCGTTAGTGATACCGTGAACGTCGATTGCTTCTTCTTCGCTTGGGCGTTGTGGGTTTATATAAACGTGAAAGTTATTGCCTGTTAAACGGCGATTTACTAACTCCACACACCCAATTTCTATAATACGGTGCCCTTGTTTAGGGTCGATGCCGGTGGTTTCTGTATCTAAAACTATTTGTCTACGTGCCATATCGAATTTAGCCTGATTCTGGTATCTTTCTATAATCACTTTATTGTACATAAGATCAAGGTAAAACAGTGCAAAAAACCGTAGAGATTTACACCGACGGCTCATGTTTAGGTAATCCAGGCCCCGGCGGTTATGGTATTTTTATGATTTATAACGGCCACGAAAAAGAAATGAGCCAAGGTTATAAACTCACAACAAATAACCGAATGGAAATGCTCGCGGCTATTGTAGCCCTAGAATCACTCACTCGAGAATGCGATGTAAACCTAACAACCGATAGCCAATATGTTAAGCAAGGCATTGAATCGTGGATCACTAACTGGAAAAAACGTGGCTGGTTAACATCAGCTAAAAAGCCGGTTAAAAACGTCGATTTATGGAAACGCTTAGATAAAACCTGTAGCGAGCACAATGTAACTTGGAAGTGGGTTAAAGGGCATAGCGGCAATAAATACAACGAAATAGTTGACGATTTAGCGCGCGATGCCGCTGGCAGTAAAGATTTACTAGAAGATGTAGGCTACCAGCCTTAAATTTATTCTAAGCTAGTTGTTATACCAATTTTATTAAAAACATGTTCATTCTATCGCATTAAATAACTCACTAACTGCGTTAAAAATTATTCATATAGAACAACTATATGTCACAATTTTCGCCTTGTTAATGTGCTATTTTCTTAGCGCTATGATAGATCACTTATTTAATGCAATTGGTATTATTTTTTTGCTCGCACGATTTAAAGTGTTGCTTTGACGTTTGTCTAAGCCCTGCCCCTTTTACTGGTGCAAACTGCGGCCTAGCATGCCACTTAGGTTTTATCGGCGTAAGTGGCGCAACTCTTTTTCGTGCCACCAGCATATAAACACTGCCCATTGGTTTTAAATACTGTTTTGCAAAAGTCCGCCAAAACTCAAATCTTGATAACCTGTTACCTCTTGCCAGTGATGAATAAATAAAACGTTCGTCACTTACAATTTCAAAACCCAATAAATTTAGCCAATCTTTAACCCTCGCAGGGGTAAAAAAGCGCCCCGTCCATGGTAACTTCTGACCACTAAAAGGCAGCATTTGTGCAAGCCCACACAAACTAAACGGATTAAAACCAGTCACTAGTATATAACCGCCCGGAATAAGCGTGCGATGTGCTTCTCGTAAAATGTGATGTGGGTCTGAATGATACTCTAAGCAGTGGCTTAGTATACAAGCATCAATACTGTGCTCGTAAAATGGCAATTCATCTATGTCAGCAACTACCCCAGTGTAAGGCCCAGGCTCTGCAACACACACTTGGTGTTTAATCGTACTTATACTTGTGTTTAATTCGCCACTTAAATTACCCAACTTAAGCATATGATAGCCAAACATACGCGGAAGCCATTGCTCCATTTTACGTTCAATATCTGTGCGTAAATAATCCCCATGAGGAAACTGCTGCCACGACAGTGGTTTGGGTCCTTCTTGAAAACTAAGGGCTGGTTTCATTTTTTGAGCTCGTTATACTATGCGATAAGTGTCACTTTATAGAGCAATTTACCATGGTGCAAGTCAAAGCAATTAAAGCCTTTTCTGATAATTACATTTGGTGTTTAACTACCGATAACAGTAACCAAGCATGGGTAGTCGATCCAGGCCAAGCACATCCCGTATTAACGTACTTAGCTGAGCACAAACTAACGCTTGGTGGCATTTTAATTACGCATCATCACTACGACCACACTGATGGCGTAGCTGAATTAGTTGACGCCTATCCAGATATATCGGTTTATGGCCCTGCAAATAGTCCATTTAAAGGCGTCACTCACGCACTCACTGATGGACAAAGCATCAGTGTGCTTAATATTAACTTTACTATTTTAGCAACTCCTGGGCACACGCTTGATCATATTTGTTACACAAATGATGAACTTGCTTTCACAGGCGATACATTATTTAGCGGCGGATGTGGGCGCTTATTTGAAGGCACGCCAGAGCAAATGTGGAAATCTTTTAATAAACTAAGAGAGCTGCATGCAAGCTGTGTTGTTTATTGCACGCACGAATACACGCAAGCTAATCTTGCCTTTGCCGAAGCAGTTGAACCACGCAACCCAGAACTCCTTGCGTACAGTAAAAAAGTAGATGAATTACGCAGTAATAATCAAATTTCTCTACCGACCTCTATTGGACAGGAGCTAAAAATAAATCCATTTATGCGTAGCGATTTGCCAACCATTATAGAGTTAGTGCCAGAGAAATTTATCTCGGTTACAAAAAACAATGAACCTTGGGGAAACTTTGCGAGTCTGAGACAGTTCAAAGACAATTTTTAATGCAAAAACTAATACTTTAATATTTATTACATTAGAATCATCAACTTAAGATATAGTGATGATTCTATTTCTGCGTTTTAAAAAGTCATTAAGTGGCAATGTTAACTCATAACAGGTAGTATTCGCCGAGTTTTTTACCCGATGTATTGGTATTTATGAATAAATCTCCCCTATTAGTAGCCTTGGCGTTAGCGCTAAGTGGTTGTCAAACTGTGACAACATTAGAGTCAGACTCTCAAGTTGCCACGCAAGCAAACCAACAACTCGAAGGCGCAAGTCCTAACGACATTAACAATGCATTGATGGTAAACGCACAATATCAGCAAGTTGACTCTGATGAGCAAGAAGCGCCCGTGTTTGATGATGTGTGGGAGCGAATTCGCTACCAACTTTCTATCGAAATACCGCAAAACCGCCCTGTTGTTACTGAACGTAATTATTACGCTCGCCACCAAGCCTATTTAGATCGTATTTCTAAACGTGCAGAACCTTACTTACACTTTATTGTTGAAGAAGTAGAAAAGCGCGAAATGCCAATCGAAATTGCACTACTGCCTATTGTAGAAAGCGCATTTGACCCGTTTGGTTATTCTAATCGCAGCGCATCGGGCATTTGGCAGTTTATGCCTGCAACCGGTGAGCGATTCGATTTAAAACAAAACTGGTGGTACGACGGTCGTCGCGACATAGTGCAGTCGACTCGCGCAGCACTTGACTACTTATCGTATTTACATAAAACACTTGAAGGCGATTGGCTAAATGCGATTGCTGCTTACAACTCGGGTGAAGGGCGCTTGATGCGCGCGATTAAAAAGAATCGTAAAAAGCATTTACCTACCGATTTTTGGTCTCTTGATTTACCTAGCGAAACAACAGCCTACGTACCAAAGTTATTAGCACTTGCCGATTTATTAAAACGCTCAGATGATTTTAACGTTACATGGCAACCAGTAATTAATGCACAAGTGGTTGAAGTGGTTGATGTTGGCTCGCAAATAGATTTAGCACTTGCTGCTGATATGGCCGATATGACGCTTACTGAGCTATACAGATTAAACCCTGGTTTTAACCGCTGGGCAACTGATCCTAATGGCCCACATTCTTTATTACTGCCAGTAGATAAAGCAGAGCAATTTAGCCAAAAACTAGCAAACACTGATGTTAAAAACAGATTACGCTGGCAACGTTATATTGTGGCTCGAGGCGACAGCTTATCAGTAATTGCCAAAAAGTTTACAACGAGCTCAAGTGCAATCCGATCGCTTAATAAACTCAAATCAAATACGATTAAAGTAGGCCAAGAATTATTAGTCCCGCTTACTGATGGCGCTATAAATAGCGAACATTTACCAAAGCAGATGCGCTTAGCTGCTAATAAAGCAACTCGCACAAAGCTTTCGCACACAGTTAAAAGTGGCGACACGTTATGGGACATTAGCCGCGAATATGACGTAACTATGGATGAGTTGGCTAAATGGAATAAGCTAAAGAAAAACTCTGTACTGCGCCTAAATCAAAAACTTACTGTTTATAAGTCAGCTAATAAACCACAAGCAACGGCAAGTACCAACCGTACTATTACATACAAAGTACGCCGTGGTGACTCACTTGCACGTATTGCGTCTAAGTTTAATCTAAGCGTTAACGAAATTATTAAGTGGAATAATTTAGCCGGTCAAAAATACTTACAACCTGGCCAAAAGCTAAAACTTAAAGTAGATGTCAGAAGTAGTTAATTTATAAAACTATATTAAAAGTTAAAAGGAGCGCATGCGCTCCTTTTTTAATACTTTAAAATTAAAGGATTAAGCAGGTAGTTTTTCTAGCCATACTTTTAACCAAGGCTCGGTTACCGGCCACGGTTCAAAATCTTCACATGCATCTATTTCTAGGCGGTTGCCCACAGGCTTTGCTTGTAAATCACGAAGTAGCTCGTCAAAGCTTCGCCCTGCGCCACAAAATGTATCGCCGTAACATCTGTCACCCATTGCAATTACACCAAACGGTTTATCGGTAAGCATTGGGAAAGTGCTATTCATTGCAAAGTACAATCCGGCCAAATTACTCGGTACATCACCTTGGCCTGTTGTGGAGGTAACAATTAAAATATGCGATGCATTTTTTATATCATCAAGCGATGCTTCTGTAATTACTGTAGCAGTATGACCCGCTTGCTCTATTGTGGCTGCAACTTCATCGCTTAAACGCTCTGCACCGCCATTAACGCTGCCTACAAAAATACTAATATGTGCCATTAATAATCCTTTTCTTGCTCTGGCCAACCTAGCTGCTTACATATTTCAAGCATGTCTTCACCTAGTGGCGCTTTAATTGTTATTGATTCATTACTATAAGGGTGCATAAAACTAAGCTCTGTTGCAAATAACATTAAGCGTCTTAGCTCAAAATGCTCTCTAAAAAATTGATTATGCTGGTTATCACCATGATTTACATCACCAATGATAGGCAGTGATAAGTGCTTTAAGTGTCTGCGAATTTGATGCTTTCGCCCGGTTTTTGGAAAACACTCAACTAACGAGTAACGCACTGTTGGATACTTACCTATAGGAATAGGCAATGCAGCTTGGTGCAAGCAATTAAACTGGGTTTGCGCTTCTTGCGGTGCTTTATCTTGATCTGCAAACTTATCGGCTATTTTATCAAGTTCTTCTTTAAGCGGTTTATCTAAAAATACTGATTCTGGCGCAAAGCCGCGCACTAAGGCCAAATAGCGCTTAGCAATGGTGCCTTCAATAAATAGCTGGTTCATATCGCGAGCTGCTTCAGAGCTCAGTGCGAACAGCAATACGCCCGACGTAGGTCTATCGAGCCTATGTACTGGAAATACATGTTGCCTTAGCTGGTCGCGCAACATTTGCATAGCAAACTGGGTTTCGTGTTTATCTAAAAACGAGCGATGCACTAATAAACCTGAAGGCTTATTTATAGCCACATAGTTTTCATCTTGATACAAAATAGTCAGCTCGCCATATTCAATAGGCGCTGGACGCTCACTCATTTGGTTCTCCTAAAAAGGTATCAAGGGCTGTTAGTAATTCAATTATTTCATCGCTCCCTGCTTTATTCACAAGTGTCATTTGCGCCATAGGGGCAATAGCAAAATTACGTGGCAGTGGTTGCTTATGTGTTATTAATTGCTGTATTTTTTCAATAAATACAAATTGTAACCACTGCTCAAATGCGATTGTATCGTGACAAAAAGGAGTATTTGAAAGCAGTGCATCAGCGTCTATTGGCTCACTTTGCCAAAGCGCGTGTTTTTGTAAAAGTGCCGTTAGCTGCACTAAATAAGTTTGGGTTTGCTGGTACATAACCACCCTCTTTTATATATGTAATGCAATTATACCCTGTTCCCTCACAAGCGGCTATGACGTATAATTAATGTAATTTTGCAGTAAAAACAGTTGAGAAAACAATGAGTGATCAAATAGCTACATTAGGTCAGCTTTTAGATGGTGCGGGTACTCAGTGGCGTGCTTTTGATATTGGCAGGCACATTACTAAGCTTGATAAAAAACAATTTTTAGCTATTGAACAAGCTCAAGTGCCTTACCCTTATCCACTTGCTGGTCATGCATGGCTCGCTATTCAATTTTGGGATATTAAAGCCAGTAAAGAACCGTATGTATGGTTTTTAAAATTTCCACTTGATGAGCAAAGTATGCTTGTAAGTGCTAGTCGCGATCACTTTGCTGATATGGTTATTCAAGCTCTAGGCACTGAAATTACAGGCGAACAAGCCGATGGAAAGCTTGATAATAACCCTTATGTTTTTACGCCAAACGCAAATAAATTAGCGGCATTTAATGCCCAAGTAAAAGTACTATTAAAACAGCCTGCGTCGCAGTATTACGAGCATGCACAACTGTACTTTAGCGGTAAAATTGGTTTTGATAATTGGCAAAGTGTTGCACTTCAGGGTATTGCCGATTTTGCACTACGCTTAGACAGCGATACAAACTTAAGTAATCTGCAAAAAGCATGGGCGCATTTACCTATTGAAGTACTACAACCACTCAGTGCCATGCTTGAACACGTTGAAATACCAACATCAATGAGTGAGTTACTTGTTGATTACACACAGACCGCAATTAGTAATAACGATACATTAGCTATAACCGCAGCACTAAGATCAGCTTCAAAAGGTCAAGCTCAAGGGTTATGCGCTCAATTAGTTGATACTGTACTAAGCTCACCAGTGAAGCACGACTCTGACGTGTTACTAACAATCGCTGGGCGGTGTTTTAAACAATTAGAAAACCCTGAACGCTTACATGTATTTATGGATAATTGCGCGCATCATCAAAAAATTGAAGAATTGTTTCCAAGTATTTTTGCTGACTTAGTTGCAATACCGACTATTCGCCCGCATTTATTAGGCTTATTACGTAAAGAAAATCGTAGCGAAACCCTCGCGCGTGCAATTGGAAGGTTATTCTCTTAAATGGCAAGTTTATGGACGTTCATACTTATTGGTAGTGTAATTTACTTATTTTGGCTTAACCGAAAGGTTGCTGAAGCGGCGAACGTTCATGCTAAACGTCAAAGTGAGCAACTGCAGGTGCAGTTAATGAGTGTTGCATGCACAAAACGCCGCTTTGGTTTTTTAAAGAACGGCAAGCCAGGCATTAAAAGTGAATTTATATTTGAGTTTTCAAGCGACGGTGAAAATGCTTATCAAGGTGTGTTAATTATGGAAAATGAGTTTTTGAAAAGTGTGGTTGTTCCACCCCATAAAATATAAAACTTAATATACTTTAGGAGTATGTGTCTTAAATTAATAAATTTAATTCAACACAAAAAACTAAGGCGTAACTAAAGTTACGCCCCAATTGGACTGCATCCTGCTAGATATCCATTATCTTAAATCCGTATTATCATCCCCTGAACGAGTAAACAACCGTGTTTACCCTCACATTGCATCCTGCAATATCCATGGCCACCCTGGCAAACCCACGAAATCTATCGTTTGGCTACATCCGTAGCATCATCCTTGGTAATCCTTTTAAGTAGCTCCTGCCACTTTTGCATCCTGCAATATCCATAGCCATCTTGGCAAACCCACGAAATCTATCGTTTGGCTACGTCCCGTAGCATCATCCCTGGTAATCCTTTAAAGTAGCTCCTGCCACTTTTTGCATCCTGCAATGTCCACTTGCCATCTTGGCAGTCCTGCGTAAACTAACGCTCCTGCTACTTCCTGTAGCGTCATCCGTGATTATCCTAAAGTAACTCCTAGCTACTAAGTGCTTCATGCACTTCCTTATTCTTCCTTGTATCCATTTTAGCTTGTCCTTTATGCTTCCTGCTAGCGTCTGCTATGTTGCCTATTCCTTATCCTTGGCAGTAACTCAATCATTGAGCTATGTCGTCTTGACAAAGAGAAGTTTAAAGCAATCAGGGGAGAGAAATAGGACTTAGCATTAAATAAATAAACGTCACAAAAATGAAAAAACAAAATAAATACTGCAGAACAATAGCTTAGAACAAAAAAGGCTACTTATTAGTAGCCTTTAAGTGACAATGCTTACGATGATGTGAGATATATCTCACGGTCTTATGTCCGTTTGGGCGCATTGGCTTACATTATAATTTTAAATAGTTGGCTCAATTATTGATTTAAACAGTAACTCGCCCTCTACTTGGTTAAAAGTAAGGTGTTTAAATGCTTCAAACTTTTCAGTTTTAAAAAATTCAATGTGCTCCTTACGTGTTACAAATACAGCCATCCCTGTTGACTCAGCGTTACATTTAACCAAGTCATCAAGCCCGCGTAGTAAGTAACGACCAAAGCCTTGTCCATGAAAATGCGGATCTACGGCAATAAAAGCTAAAAAATAGTAATTGCCTTTTTGTTTAAGGGCGTCTCTAATTGTTTGTTCTTTATCTATTAATTGATTTGTTTGTAAGTAGCCCGCACTCAGCATTAATTTTAAACGCCAGTGCCAATAACGCTGCGCTTGTAATTGGCTATTAGATTCAAATACACACGCTACTGCTTTTAATTTATCGTTGCGGTATAAACCAATTAATGGCTGTTTTTCTTGCCAAAAACTACTGAGTTCTTCGCGAATTAATGATCGTAATTTTTTTTCGTAAACTGATTTATTTTCGTCATTGTAGCTAAGCATGTTTAGTAATACAGGATCGTCATGATAAGCCTGATAAATTAGGCTCGCTGCAGTACTAATATCTTCTGCAGCTAAATACTGTACGCTGAACGTATCAGCTGGTGTGGTTACACTCATTGTATTTCCTTTATTATTTAGCTATAGGCTGTTTAACTTTAAACCTAACTATATACCTAAAATTATTAACCGTAAATTCAGCGAGAGTTTAACTAACAGGAGGTACAGTTAGGTACTAGTATGAATTTTCATTCATTTAAAGGAGCAATATCATGGATACGACAAAACACGACATTAACACACTTTTTGCACAGCTTGGATTACCAAATAGTGATGAGCAAATAGATGCATTTATTGCCTCACATGAATTAGAAGACACAACACTACTCCAAGAAGCTTCTTTTTGGGATGAGGCACAACAGCACTTTTTAGCTGAATCCCTTGCACAAGACGGAGATTGGAGTGAAGTAATTGACGAGTTAGATGTACGCATTCGTCAAAGTAAGTAATTTTATTTAATGTACCCTCCCTTATTTATTGCTAACATAGCATCTGCGCAGCATTTATATGCTGCGTATTTATTTTATTAAAGAGTTATATATCTAATGAATTCAGTTGTATTTGATGCAATCAAAGCCCTTCTCGATGAAGGCAAAACCCCTACTGTAGCACTAACTAAAAGCCGTTTGGCGCAACCGGTTCCAATGCCGATGATTATTGCAGCAGTAAGCCAATATAAAAACAATCCTGATTCAATTAATAACTTCATGAGAAACCCACAGCAGTCAGATAATACTGAGCTTAAAACAAGTCAATTAGATAGAATTGAGCAAAAACTCGATAAACTTCTTGCGCTGCTAGAACAAAAATAATTTGAGACTATAAATGTTCGTTGTTGATTTAACTTTCGATTGCTACCAAGACACCACCCTAGAACAAGCCGAACAAGCAATAAATCGCTTAGTAAATGCACTGCGTTTTAATGGTCAAATAATGGGAGAAGAATTTCCAACCGTTTTAAAAGATGGATTTTTTATTACACGCGTAATGTGCCCTACTGAAGATGCAATGCACCCGCTAAATAACAGCCCGTTTGTTAAGCACAGTATCGAAAAGTTACATAGTGCTGGGCTACTTGCGCCAAAAGTAAAAGTGATCGGACAAGATATTCACTCCAACGGCGCTGATTGCTGCAAAGAACCATCAAGTTATATTTTATATACAACCTATGTGCATACGTGCAGCCCGCTTTATTGTGGTGATGACTTTTTGCCTGTGCCGCTATTTCGTATTCCGGCAATTGCTAATGGTGACTATAAAACGCTTATAAAATGGCAAGAAGATTGGCAAGCCTGCGATCAAATTCAAATTAATGGCGCAACCCGTTGTGAGTTTCCGGCGCTTGAAGAAATATCGAGTATTCAAAGCGACCTATATAGACGTGGAAAAGACATAACAAAGCGAATTAGTTTTTTAACTAAAAAGCCAACCTATTATTATTTATACCGCGTGGGTGGTGTAGATAAAGCGTCTGAGCTTGAGCGAAAATGCCCTAGCTGTAACGGCAATTGGAAATTACCTGAGCCGTGGTTTGGGTTATTCGATTTTAGGTGCGAGCCTTGTGGCTTAGTGTCTAATATATCGTGGGATTTTCAGTAGTTACACTAAATTAATGAGCAACAATAGCTTGGTGCTAACTGCACCAAGCTGATTGTTGAATAGACTCTAAACCTCTAATGCCTTTAAAAAAGCATTAATGTTGGGAGCAAGTACATGGTGTGTGTTTTTGCCAACATGCTCTAAACATACTTCACCAGTGTGCACCAAAACACTCACTAGTAAATCATCTTGATCTGTTAAACCAATAAATACTGTTTCTGGCTGCTTGAGCTTGCGTTTCATTAAAACGTGACCCGTTATATTTTGCTGTAACAAATTAAAGTCTTCTTCGTTCCATGCTTGTAGTAATTCAACCTGGTGCCCATCAATACTTGCTAAAATACTTCCACCGTACATATGTCCGTATAGCTCGCTAAGCGCTTTTGGAAACTCAAGTTCTAGTGCACTGGCTAAATCATTAAGCGAACCTGCAGGTTGCTGACGCGCCCCCTGCCATTGAATGTTTCCTTGCTCGTCAACCTCACCAACTTCACATGGGCTTGGCCATTGCTCGTCGTGCGCAATAAGTGGGTACTTTGTAGTGTTTTTAAGGGTATTTTCGCTAAATGTTTGATGAAGTTGTTCTATAAGCAATGCAACAGACATACTGTGAAACTCATTTAAATTAGATATAATGTCCCTATTGTAACTATTTAAGAGCAAACATGACAGATTACAGCAATTCTCCAGACCTTAAAGGTAGCGTATTAGGCCAATCTACTGAGTATGTAGATGTGTACACGCCAAGCTTGCTTTTCCCTATTGCGCGCAAACTAAATCGTGATGCTTTAAATATTGACGAAGCAGAGCTTCCATTTAAAGGCCAAGACATTTGGACAGGTTACGAGCTTTCATGGCTAAACAATAAAGGTAAACCGCAAGTTGCCGTGGCCTTATTTACCTTTGAATGCCAAAGCAGCCATATTATTGAGTCAAAGTCGTTTAAACTTTATTTAAATAGCTTTAACCAAACCCGATTTGAAAGCATTGATGTAGTAAAACAGCATTTAATTGATGATTTATCAAACGCGGTTAACAGCTCTGTCAAAGTGACTTTATATAATCCTGATGATTACAATTGCTTACCGTGTACAGCGCTGCCTGGTGAATGTATTGATGATTTAGATATTGAAATTAATAATTACGATATTGATGCTAATTCACTTAAAGCAAAAAGTGATGAAGTAGTTACTGAAACGCTCTACAGCCATTTACTTAAATCGAACTGTTTAATTACCTCCCAGCCTGACTGGGCAAGTGTAATTATACGATACACAGGCGAGCAAATATGCCGTGAGTCGTTATTGCGTTATTTAATTTCATTCAGAACACATAACGAATTTCATGAGCAGTGTGTTGAGCGTATTTATAGCGATTTAACAACACAACTTAATATTAAAGAGTTAGAGGTTTACGCGCGTTATACTCGTCGCGGCGGGCTTGATATAAACCCGTATCGCTCTACGCATTATAACGATACGCCATTTGCAGTTAAAATTAATCGTCAGTAGGTTATTTTAAACTGGAACATGAGTATTAAAAAAGGAGCCTAGGCTCCTTTTTACATTCTTTAATTAATACCAATTCCATTAAGTATGTGATCTAAATTTTACGCAGAAAAATAATTCAGTTCTAGGCGTAAATTGATGTAAATGGTTGTTCCCTTTGCGAAATTTACAACAAAGAAATGGGTTGTTTTAGCAAGTAAAATAGATCAGCTATTTATTGGAATTGGTATAACTTCACGCTTAGTGGGTATAGGCATACCACACACATCAACGTAATTATGTGCTTTAACAAACCATGGCTCAACACGGTTTTTACGAGCATTTATTAAGTTTTTAAACACCGATGAGTTTGTTTTCATCACTTTAAATATACTTTTATCGCTTTGTACATCGCCAAGGACTTGTATATTAGTAATTGGGTTAAATGCTTTTCCTTCAGTTGGTGTGCGCGCTAAACGGTTAAAATGCTCTATACCTTCTAGCACTCGACCAAACACCGTAATATTTTTATCAAGGTAGCGCGGGCCTTGCCCTATCGTTACAAAAAACTCCGTGCTCGCACTATTTATATCGTTGTCGCGCGCCATTGCAAACACGCCACTACAATGCACTTGCCATGTTTGCGTATGTGCTGAGTTTTGAGCTACTGCAAAGCCGTTTAAAAAGCCGGTAACTGGTGCATACCCGTCGCCATTTAGCTCAGTAATTAAAAGTGGTTTGTTTGTTTTTAAATAAAACTCAGCAGGGACTGTTTTATCCGCAGTTTTAATTAACTTTTTACCCAAGCTGTCCCCACCTTGCGCTACAAAACCCTCAACAAACCGATAAACGCTGGTATTTTTATAAAACCCTTCTCGTGCTAACTTTTTAATATTTTGAACGTGCTTTGGGGCAAGTTGTTCATTAAGCTCAATATACGCATCGCCCGTTGGCAGCGTTATCTTTAAAATATTTTGGGCGTCCACTACTCGCCAGTCATTATCTGTTGCACTAGCAATTACCTCACTCGCGCTCAATAAAGGTAGCTCTTGTTTAGCAACACCATTACCAAGTTGTTGAGCACAACCGCTCAATAAAACACTAAGCAGAGCTGGCAATATAATTTTCCTCATCGCATATATCCTTATAATTATTATAGTTTTGGTTATTCCCAATCAAACTTATATAGCACATCAACATTTTGATATAGGCCGCTCGTTATTTCTATGTATAACTGAGAAAGTAACTGATAACGCACAGCCACTTCACTGAGCGAATCAAATACACCCACACTATATTTAACTTGCAAACTGGGTGCTACGTATCCTGATATTTCTACTTTGGTACTATCACCACTACCTGATGAGCTTAAACTTACATCTGACAAACCAAAGGTTTCACCTACCTTAGAAACAACCCCTTCGCTGCGGCTAACCCCTTGAGAAAGTAATAACTGTGTAAGCATAGCATCGCTTGACGAACTTTCTCCATCGCCTAAAGGTTGGCCATTAAGTAAATATGCGAGTGCTTGTGCTTGATCCATCGCAGGCTCAGAAAATATTTTAAGCGTTGGTTGTTCAACATTACCCGTAAGCGTAACCCCTGCAATGACACCATTTGCAGTCGTATCGGGGTTACGTATTGCTTTAATATTTAAAAATGGTTGTTCAATTGAACCGCTAAAACCTACTTGCCCGGTGCTGATTATTAAATCTTGCCCAAAGGCTAAGTAAGTACCTTCAATTAAGTTAAGCTCACCTGTGGCTATAATTGGTGCACCTTGACTCATTTTTATCGCTAAATCACCCGCAACTTTTGATTCCAAGCCAAACGATTCTACTTTTACATCGTTTTTAACAATCACTTTTAAATCTATGTCGTAATCGAACGGAACTGTTTCGGTGGCCTCGGTTTTTTGATCAACAATAATTTCATCATCGCTAACTTGCACTGCGCCCTCAGGAAGCTCTTCAATCATTATACGACCGTAAGGCACAACTACCTCACCAGCAAGCTTGAGTGCATTATTAGCCAAGCCTATTTTTAAATCCGGCGATACTTTAAAAGTAACCCCTTGCTGCGCGCGTACATAAAACTGATCGCCAACTACCGCCACATTTACAGCAGGTTGCGCACCTTGCCAATCAACGTCACCGGTGAGGTTTATTTTACCGCCCTGGTTGTCGTTTAAGTTGCCTTTTATTGTGGCTGTTGTTTTATCAAACAATACGTTTATATTTGATTTTTGCAGCGCTATAGGCAATTGCTCGCCCTCTAAACTAATATCGCTCACATTAAGCTCGCCATTTAATAATGGATCTTTTAACGTACCTGCTAATGCGACTTTTCCACTAATATCACCTTTTAACTGCTCAAGGGTTTCAAGAAATGGTTGTAAGTCTGAAAGGAGTATTTTATCAATATTAATAGTGCCGTTAAGCGCTTGCGTATTTTGTATGTCGTCAATATCAATTTGTGTGTTTATTTTACCAAGCACACTTGATTCTAAATTAGCTTCAAGCTTGCCAACTTGAGAGTCCGAAAATGCACTAACAGTTAGAGTTTCGATTGGTAATTTAAAACGATCTTCTTCCGAGGTAAGCACCGCTTCTAAGTCGCTAGAATCGATATTTGCGCGTAATGTTTTAAGCGCACCACTTTGCCAATTAAGCGCTACATCGCCAGTTATATTACCGCGAGTACGAATGCTATTAGGTAAAAAGTGCTTAAGCTCCTCAAGAGCTAAATTGCTTAGTTTAGCATTTAGCTGACCGAGGTTTTTTGATTGGGCTAAGGTGTCTATGCACAATTTACTTTGCTCAGATGCCCAACAATGTGCACTTACATCAAAGTCGCCACTTTGCGTATTAACCATAATGGCAATATTTTTAGTATTACTAAAACTAAGCTTTTTATCGCTGAGCGTTACATTACTAAGCTCGCCATTCCAAGTGGTATTATTAATTTTGCCATTAACTTCAAACTCTACACTGCCTTGCT
The DNA here is from genome assembly GCF_014163835.1 of Pseudoalteromonas sp. SR43-5. NCBI lineage: Bacteria > Pseudomonadati > Pseudomonadota > Gammaproteobacteria > Alteromonadales > Pseudoalteromonadaceae > Pseudoalteromonas > Pseudoalteromonas sp. SR43-5. Next base: position 11,234 of record NZ_JACJEA010000046.1, on the reverse strand, counting down.
CAGCATCTACAGATGCCGTAAGTTGGTGATCTGTTTTGTCGCCGCTAATATCAATTTTAACGCTATTAATTTGCTGTTCGGCTACAAGCGCCGAACCAACACTTACCGAAACATCGGTTTGCCAATCGGCTGCGGTATCTAACTGCCCTCTTACTGATAATTTATTAATGTTTATTTCATCAAAAATAAAGCGATCGAGTATTAGCGCTAAATCAACAGAGGGCGTTAACCTTTCCCCCCTTACTTTTAAATTTGCGTTGCCATCGGCAGTAAATGGAATATTAGCTTTTTCATCACTTTTAAGCGTTACTTTGCCATCAACCTGCCAAGTATCATCAACTTGCCCGCTTAGTGCTAATTTATTGGTGCCACTACTTAAATAAAAACTATCAATATTAGCTTTTAACGTGTTGTCGAGCTTAAAGTTTGAAGCAAATTCTAGTGGCACGTCGTTAAGTAATCCGTTTAACTTTGTATTATTCATTTGTAGCTGCCACTTGTCGTCAGCTGCATTAAACGAGCCTTTAAACTGTCCTGAAATATCACTGGTAGCGGCATCAGTTAAGTACTGCGCTTTTAAGTTAGCAAGCGTGCCATTAAAGTTAGCCTGTATGCCTTTTTGCCAATCAACATTGGCTTTTATAGTTGCACTGCTTTCGTTTGCTTTAATGCTTAGCGCTTGTAAAGTTGCTTTGGTGAGACTGCCTTTTAATTGGGTATTTAAGTCAACAGCTGGGTACGCGCCTAATTGGCTATTCCCCTGCAGGCTAAGCTGGTAATCGTCGGCATTACCTTGTGCATTGAGGCTTACATTTCGCACTTTAAGCTCATTACTTTGTGCATCAATAAGCCACTGTTTAATTTTGCCATTTAACTCAAACGGATAGTTTTTTTGCTTTAAATTTGCCGTTGCCATTAAACTAAGCGGATATTGTCCCTGCGTTTCTAAATTTAAGTTTAGGTTTGATAAGTCGCCATTCAACTGCAAATTGGCTTGGTGCTCATCACTTTGTAAAACAACATCCCCTTTTACGGGCAAGTTCCCTGCAAGCTCAGCATTAAGGTGCGTATTAAGCTGCCACTGCTCATACTTTGCTGAGAATGACTCTAAATTAATAACCGCATCTTCCACACTTAATTGCAGCGAGATGTTTTCAATAACATGCTGGGCTTCGTTTTGCTCAATCGTAATGTTAGCTATTTCAAAGTCTTCAACAACTAAGTCAAGTGGCGAAGTAAATTCTATATTAGGTAATGCGGGTAGGTGCGTTAAAAGCGCTTGAGTATTTTGCGCCGTTTGTGTTTTCGCATCTTGTTCTTGCTCTTTTAAAGCAACAAGTATGGTGGGAATATTCAGGCTTTTAACCGTCAGCTTTGAACCCTCTGCTTTTGCTGAGAGTTTAAAGTTATTAACGCTTACGTTTGCACTTGGATGCTCTAGAGTAAATTTATTGATCGCAATGTTTTTTAAAGCAATATTAAAAGGTAAGCTGATTTTTTCAAGCGGCTCTGCAGCGACTTCTTTTTGTGACTCTGCAGTTTTTGGTAATGTTAAATTTATAGATTTAGCACTTAAGTTATCTATACAAATTCCATCGCACTGCCACCAAAACAAATCAATTTTCAATTGTTGTGCATTAAAATCCAATCCGTTGCTAGTAAAGCGCACATTAAAGGCATCATTATAAATAAAACGGCCATCTTTAATTACGATATGTAGTCCATCTACCGCTTTGTTTGCACTATAAGCAATAAATTGATTACCGGGTGCGGTAAATAACAAACAAAATAGTGCAACAACTAACGTGACAAAAATAGCACTTACGGCGGCTGTTATCTTTTTTAATACTGACATTAAATTTCTGGCCCTATGGTAATACTTAAACGTGTGCTTTTACTTTCTTTTGTTAATCCCCAAGCGTGGTCTATACGCACTGGGCCAACGGGTGTTAAATAGCGAAAACCAAAACCAGCGCCTACTTCAAAGCCATCAGAAAAATCATTCGTTGCTGTACCACCGTCAACAAATAAAGCTGCGCGCCAGTTTTGAGCAAACTGATAGTTGTACTCTATTGTACTGGTTAGTAAGTATTTACCACCGATGAGATCGCCATCATCATTTTCTGGCGATATTGATTGGTACGCAAAACCACGAACACTTTGATCGCCACCTGCGTAAAAACGCAGTGAGTAAGGTACGTTTTCAATATCATCAACAAGCATTGCACCAACATTTGCTTTTAAAAACACTAAATGCTTATCTAAGTATGTACGTAACCACGCATGTTGCATTTGCACCCTAATCAGATTAGTACTCGAAAGCACATCATCTAAACCAAACTCAGCAGATATAAGCCACTGCTCTCCCCAGTATGGAGTCGTGCCGCCTTTTGATTTTTTGCGGGCGTAGCTAATGCCCGGCATTAACATTTCGGTACTTTCTTCCTCTTCATCACCGATGCGGTAGGTTTCTTGGTCGCGGCGTAAAAATGCAGTACGCACCCACTTATTTTCGGTTAACCATTGGCGCTGAATTTGCCCCGTGAGTATTTCACTGTAGGTATCGTTTGTTAGCTCATCCTCTAATTTATATCCAGCAGAAAAACGCCATAAATCATCATTCGGATCATCAACTGGAATGGTATAAGCCATGGAAATATCTTGCTGCTTTTGCGCCACATTTAAATTAGTTTCGAGATAATGACCGTCTTCTGTGATCCACGGTTTACTCCATTTAAAACGCACTTTGGGCCCTAAGTCAGTACTAAAACCGCCGCCAATTTCATAGCTATTTGCAGGCTTGTGCAACACATCTACCTTAATAGGTACTTGGCTATTTTTACGCGCAGCAATATCGGCGTAAACGCGCACGCTTGCAAAATAAGGGGTGCTTGATAAATCCAAATTATAGTCAGCAATATGTGTTGATTTATAAGGTTGACCCTGAGTAAAAGGCGCAAGCGAGCGTATGTATTTTTCAGCAGGCGTATTACTAGCTATTTTTATATCACCAAACTGGTATCTAACCCCAGTATCAATTACAAAAGTAATAACAGCACTATTTTTCTTAAGTGACACTTCTAATTTGCGCGCTGGCCACTTTGCATCAAAATAGCCAAGCTCCAATAGCATAGATTCTATTTTTTTATGAGCAGAGTCGTATCTACCATGATTTAAAACATCACCTTGTTTTAAGTTGGTATTTTTAATTAATGCCTGTAATTGTGGATCATTCTGGCCAACGCCGTTTAGCGTAATATTAATTGCTTCTATGCGAGTTGCAGGACCTCGCTCAACTTTAACAATTAACTCGCTGTCGTCTTTATCATAAATAACCTCGACGGTCGGGCTATAATAACCAAGTGCTTTAATGCTATTTTGTACTTGCTTTTGGGCATAACGACGAAGTGTACGGGTTGGTTTTTCACCAATTAATTGCTTGAGATAAAGGGCTACGTTATTTTCTAAATCGCCACTTAACCCTTTAATTTCGTAATCTTCTATGACTTTTTCTGCAGCATAGCTATTTGTCGCAATTAAAGCGCTCACAACACATATGCAACGTAAAAACTTAATAAACAAGTAAATATCCTTACTTTTAATATCTTACATAAAACTGGCTGATTAAGCGCATATTAGCATAGCCATAATGAGCAACACATTAACTTAATGACAATCTAACGCGTAAATTTAACTTTGAATAAGTATCAGCATAATTAAAATTAGTACGCGTTAAGACAATATTTTAGTTACAATAGTGCCTACGAATAAAAAATTAATTTTAAATGAGTTTTTAATGCAATTCCCTGATGATGATAACGGCCAACTTTTAGCCGAAATAGCCGCTGCTGGCATTGATTTAAATAAAATGCACCAAGTCGATTTTTTTATTTTATTCGAACAAGAAGCCGATGCTGAAAAATTTGCTAAAGAAATAGTCTCTGATGCATTAGTTCAAAATGCTGAGCTTGAAAAATGTAAAGACACTGGCGTTTGGGAAGTAATCACTCAAGTACAAATGGTGCCAGAGCACACCCTTTTAGGCCAAGCTGAGCAATACATTGAAAGCATTGCTAATAGCTTTAATGGATATGGTGACGGCTGGGGATTAATGGACGGTGACGAGGCTTAGTTACCTTTTAATTGTATTAGTTCAATGCACTCTATCAGTTAAGCTTAACGGCTTAACTGATTTGCCTTCCTAAAATTGCCTTTATAGTCAAATAGCTTATCAGCTACTTTCCAACCATACTTTTTGCTTTTTCGTGCAATAACAAAATCTGGTGGTACTAATTCAAATTGTGCGCTTACTACTTGCGCTGCAGTTTTAAAATTAATAGGTGTTTGTCCAAGTCCTACTCGTAGACCAAATTGCTTATTAAATATAAATTGCCCGCCCTTATTTGCGAGGTTATATACCTCATCACAACTTGCGCCATCTTCATCAAAATACGTTACTTTAATAAGTTCATCTTTAATTTGAGTTACCGATAACCCACTGCATCGAAGCACAAGTGCGTCTTTTAAGTTTAATGCATTGCGTAACTTATCATCAGGGTCGGCCATTACCGCGCCGCAATCATGGCATTGTCGTGCAGCAATATCATTTTGGGCACCGCACTGCTCACATTCTTTAAACCTAAAACGATAATCGCACTGCTCTTTATGCCCATCATCATCTTCTAACAGCCCTTGGCAACGCCTGCCAAAGTGCTCTATTACTTTGCCAGTGGAGTCTGTTTTACCCCAAAATATATTCGCAAACCCACAACCTGGGCAAAGTACCTGCACAGGTTCATTATCACTATCGCCTTTTTTATCACCTACCTCTGGGTGAAATAAATTAAAACCATTGCCAGCATAATCTATTACTAAGCAATCCTTTTTCGATTCAGATAACCTTAAACCTCGCCCCACAATTTGTTGATATAAACTAGCCGATTCTGTAGGTCTTAAAATAGCTATAAAGTCGACATGTGGCGCATCAAAGCCGGTTGTTAGTACCGATATATTAACTAAATACTTTAATTGCTTAGCTTTAAATTGCTTAATGATTTTATCGCGCTCAGTGTTTGGCGTATCACCTGTTATAAGTGCACTTTGATGAGCTGGTAGGTAGCTTAATATTTCCTGAGCATGTATTACCGTGGCGGCAAAAACCATAACACCTTCACGCTCTTCACTGTATTGAATTACTTGCTGTAATATAGCTTTTGTTGCGCGCTCACTGTTTTTTAAAAGCGCATTCATATCATCAGTCGTGTATTGCCCAAATGCATTGCTATCTAGCGACGAAAAATCATAATGGCTAATCGCTGCATCAACTTCGTTTGGCGGCGTTAAATAATTATGTTTGATCATATACCTGAGCGGTAGTTCAAATATACAGCTTTTAAAGGGACTTTCTTGAGTACCTTTAACAAAACCATGATAATGGTGGTGGTATATCCACCCCATTCCTAACCGATAAGGTGTTGCTGTTAAACCCAATACTTTTAACTGAGGGTTATACTCTTTTAAACTGTTTATTACTTTACCGTACTGACTTTTTTTATCCCCATTTACCCTGTGGCATTCATCAATAATAAGTAATGAATAATGCTCATTTAATTTATTTAAATTACGAGAAAGTGATTGCACACTGGCAAAGGTTACTTGATGGTTTAATGATTTTTCTTTTAAGCCTGCTGAAAATATACTCGCCTCTAAACCAAAACTTTTATATTTTTGCGAATTTTGCTCTACCAGCTCTTTTACATGAGCAAGCACTAATATTTTTTGCTTAGCTATACGGGCAAGTTCAGCAATTACCAAACTCTTACCTGCGCCGGTTGGTAGTACAATAACGGCAGGATCATTACTCTTTCTAAAGTGTAAAACAGTGCGTTCTACGGCTTCTTGCTGGTAAGGTCTTAGTTTATAGCTCATGGGAAAACAAATAGATTTTAATAAGGGGATTTTAGCAAATTACTGCTATGACATTTAGACTTTAATTATATTTTATTGAGGGGTAAACAAAAAAGAGAAGCCGAAGCTTCTCTTATATTTAGCTTTAAGCTAAAAACTTTTCAAGCTCAACACCTTCAAACGCTTTAGGACGACGGCCACGGCCAGTCCATTCAATAGTCTCACCATTGAGTTCCATACGGTACTTAGGCTTAACTTTGGTGCGCTTGTCTGATGCTCCATCTTGTAAATCTTCTAGCGTAAGTCCTTTTTCTTTTAAAAGATCCAAAACTTCCTGTTTCGCTTTTTGCTGCTGGGTATATTTTGAAATTGCATCATTGATAAGCTGTTGAGCTTTTTCAAGCTCTGTTAATGATGCTGTTTTAATAAAAGATCGGACTTCTTTCATCTATATCTCGCTAAATTGTGTGATTGGAATTATTTAATTATTCCTACTTAGTATAATGCCAAGTAGTTATTTTTACCATTCAAAGACACCTGCTGCTTTAAGCTTTATAAAAAAATACTTTTACAATAGTATAATTATCAAATCTAGAGGCTATAAAATGACAATGCAATACTTTTAACCGAGTAGACTCAATAACTAGAGATTACCCTTTTTTACCGTGGCTAAAAACACTAAGTTCATATTTAGCCTATTTATTAAATCAGGCGACATTTGTAAACTTATTTATTAAATAGTCTAGTCCTAAATATATTTACACATTTAGGACTAGTTTTATGAAAACTACTAAAACTAAAGACGTTAAGTGTACTCAACGATACTAAATCGAAAGAAAACCCACCACAAAAAGTTAAACGTTTAGGCCGTGAGATAGAAGACTTACCCCTAAAGCAATTTTGGTATTTATAGGTGCAACATAGTTATAAAGTTGACATGTGGCGCATCAAACCCTGTAGTTAATACCAAAATATTAACTAAATACTTTAATTGCTTAGCTTTTAATTGCTTAATGATTTTATTGCGCTAAGTGTTTGGCGTATCACCTGTTACTAATGCACTTTGATGAGCTGGCAAGTAGCTTAATATTTCCTGGGCATGCATTACCGTGGCGGCAAAAACCATAACCCCTTCGCGCTCTTCACTGTATTGAATTACTTGCTGTAATATAGCCTGCGTTGCGCGCTCACTGTTTTTTAAAAGCGCATTCATGTCATCAGTCGTATATTGCCCAAATGCATTGCTATCTAAGGACGAAAAATCATAATGGCTAATTGCAGCATCAACTTCGTTAGGGGGCGTTAAATTATTATGTTTTATCATATACCTGAGCGGCAATTCAAAAATACAACTTTTAAACGGACTTTCTTGAGTACCCTTAACAAAACCATGATAATGGTGCTGGTATATCCACCCCGTTCCTAACCGATAAGGTGTTGCTGTTAAACCCAATACTTTTAACTGAGGGTTATACTCTTTTAAACTGTTTATTACTTTACCGTACTGACTTTTTATCTTCATTTACTGTGGCATTCTTCAATAATAAGTAATGCTCATTTAATTTATTTAAATTACGGGAAAGCGATTGCACACTGGCAAAGGTTACTTGATGGTTTAATGACTTTTCTTTTAACCCTGCTAAAAATATACTAGCCTCAAGACCAAAGCTTTTATATTTTTATGCGTTTTGCTCCACTAATTCTTTTACATTCGCCAGCACTAAAGTTTTTTGTTTGGCGATACGGGCAAGCTCAGCAATCACTAAACTTTTACCCGCACCTGTTTGTAAAACAATAACAGCAGATTCGTTAGTTTTTCTAAAGTGCAAAACCGTGCGTTCAACCGCCTCAATCTGGTAAGGTTTAAGGGTGTAGCTCATAAAACAATTTAGTCCTCAATAGAATAGGTAATTATTTGACAAAAATCACTATCACACTCCAACATAGAAATATTATCTCGACAGCATTAAGACTTATCTAACAATACCCTGATTTTATGGGAACTATATTATTTATATATAAAAAATACCCTTAACCGGAATGGTTAAGGGTATTTTATTGTTTGCTAAAATTCTCAGCTTTCTAAATAGTAGCTAAACTTAAAACTTATAAGTAGCCTGAAGGTAGGCAAAGCGACCGATATTGTCATAATTCGCTGAGCCTGCGCCTGTACCGGTTGTTGAGCCCGGTAATCCACGGTTAAACAAGTTATCAACACCTAGCTTAAATCCAACACCACTATCAAAGTTATAAGCAACTGATGCATCAGTTATGAAGTAAGAGCCATAACGCATTTCATTTGAAGGGTTAGGGTTTGCTTCTATTTGTGTCGGATTGTATAGCTCAACGCTGTTAATAAAACGAGTGCTGAAATCTACAACAAGGTTTTCATAAGTATAATCAACAGAAATACTACCCTGCCATGTTTCATTACCTAATACACCTTCATAATCTGTGTAATTTTCAGGCTCAGCTGAGAAAGGATAATCTTTTGCTTCAATCAAATAAGTACCGATAAAACTAGTACCAAAACTACCACCTAGGGCATCAAAATCATAACCCACCTCAAAGTCAACACCCGAGTTAAGACTACGTGCAATATTAAGTGCAAAGCCCTTTAGTAACGTAATTTCACTTGTATTTGGATCACGAGTTATAAGACCACAGAATTGGTTGTCAATACCAGTTGGTGAATCTACACAACGATCGATAATTGTTTGGAAACCAATACCACTAATTGTGTCATCGATATCAATTTCCCAGTAATCGGCTGTTACGCTGAAACCCTCTAACCATTCTGGCTGGTAAACAATACCTGCGGTAATAGATCTAGACTCTTCAGGTTGCAGATCTGGATTACCACCAACTAAAGTCTCAAGCGTTGCGCTATCATAACTTGAGTCAAAGTCAGCAGGTACACCAAGCGCTGCACAGTTAGCTGCACGAACAGCTCGGCCTGCATCACTTAATTGATCAAGCTCTGAAACCTTACAGCTATCGTCAACATTTGCGAAAGACTGGCTTTGGCCAGAGAATAATTCGTCGATATTTGGCGCACGCATTGCTTCAGATACTGTAAAGCGAGCACGTAATTCAGGCGTAATAGTCCAATCTAAGCCTAATTTCCAGCTTGTAGCATCGCCTATAGTTGAGTAATCAGCATAACGTACAGCTGTGTCAAAAACTAACGTATCAATTAAAAATACATCTTCAATTAATGGTACTGATAGTTCAAAAAATGCTTCTGTTACATCGTAACCGCCATCAGTCTCACCAAGTGCATTAAAGAATGTAGCCCCTGTTTTAGCAAATGGGTCCTCAATGGTCACACTTGTTTCATCACGGTACTCAACACCGCCTGCAAAACCAACCATACCCGCAGGTAGCTCATAAATTGCAGAGTTACTAAATGTTGCATTAAATACTGTTTGCTTGATTTCTGATGTGCCTATTGATGTTGTTGTAACATAGTCAATTGCTTCTTGGCTAATTGCGCCGTCACCCATTATATTTGCCGCAACACAACCATCAGCACGCGCAGCTTCACTACGACACACGATATTACCACTGTCATCAAACACAGCATCAATTGCATTAGCATAGTTGTCGTATATTACATTGGCGCCATTAATGCGCTCTATCTCAGACTTACCATGGACTAAAGAAATATCCATAGACCAGTCATCAGTAATATAACCTTGGATACCTGCAACAAACCGTGTAGTTTCACGTGTATTTTCTTCTAAACGGCGACCAACATCGTTGTACATTTTATTTACACCGATCATTGATAACCCTTCATCATCCATCAATGCCGCAGTGTCAGCCGATAAAAATGCATTATCTCGCTGTATCATATTTGCGCCACTAAAGAAGCGGAAGAAAGGTTGGCCTATATTTTCACCTTCTGTTTTAGAATATTTAGCTTGAAAATATGCGTTTAATTCATCTGTTACGTCATAATTTGTTTTAAAGTTAAAGTTAACGCGATCAAACTTAGGTTGTATTTCTGAATATTGGCGTAAGTTAATGAAATCACAACCAGCGCTTCCACAGAATTGGCCATCATCAATAGCACCTGTATAAACATCGTTTAATGAGCTATCACCATTAAATTTACCTAAAATACCACCTGTATTTGGATTCCAAACAGTTCCTTGATTTGAAATTAAATAATAACCTGCATTTGGCACTACGATTTTATCTGGATATGCTTCACTATCGAGTTGTCCGTCAGGTCGATCTTGACCTGTAACAACATCATATGGCATAGATGCATACGATGTTGCAGTCCAAGGGTTATCTAAAGCATTTAATGAGTTTTGTGTATTATATTCTACAGAGAATGCAGCATTACCACGTCCTTCAGCAAAATCTTTACCATAAGAAAAAGTATATTTTTCATTTTGATAAGAACTATTATCAGCAAAGCCTTTCGTTGCAGATACATTAAAACCTGTAATATCTTTCTTTAGTATAAAGTTAACAACACCTGTAACAGCATCTGCGCCATATACAGCAGACGCACCACCAGTAATAATCTCAACTTTTTCAATCCAAGAGCTTGGAATGGTATTCGTATCAACCGAAGATGTTCCTGGAGCACTAGAAACATGACGTTTACCGTCAACAAGTACTAATGTACGTTCACTCCCCATACCGCGTAAGTCTAGTAAACTAATACCCGCTGTGCCGATAAAACGACCAGAGTTTGCAAGTGAATAAGTAGTAGCTAAGGCTGGCAGTTTATTTAATACTTCACCGATATTCATCGCACCAGTGCTAACCAAATCATCCCCTGTAATTACGGTCACTGGTGATGGTGAAATTGCACCTTCACGTAATATACGTGAGCCTGTAACTTCAATTCTTTCTACTTTTTCTGCATTTTCTTCTGCAGCAAATGAGCTTGCTGAGAAGGCAGCTGTTGATGCTGTACCAAAAGCAATCGCTAAGCGAACTGCCTTTGAAATTTTATTGTTTAACATTTGATTCTCCCTAGAATACTATTTTATTATTTATGCTTAATTTTTAAAATTAATGCGCAATAAAGCCACTTAATAAGACTAAAAATGCCTATATGAAGGTACAGTAGGACTTTATTGTGTGACGGATGATAGTACTAGAGAAACAAAGAGGTCAACACATTATTAACTTTAAACCAGCAAAAATAACAAATGTATCTTTCACCACTACATTAAAATCAACAGTAAGGAGCTGATTTTATTGAAAAAGTAATATGTGTATATTTAAAGCTTATATCACTTTAAAATAAAATACTTTAATAACAATAACTTGAGTGTTTGTAAAGATTTGTAACAAAGCAT
>NZ_JACJEA010000045.1:0-29829 GCF_014163835.1 Pseudoalteromonas sp. SR43-5 | reverse complement strand
TTGTAAAGTTTAGACATAAAAAAGCCGCTTACTTTTGCAAGTAAGCGGCTTTTAAATTTAAACCGATATTTATACTAATTTAGCAAGAATATCGTTAAATGTAGTGCTTGGACGCATCGCTTTAAAGGCTGCATCATCGTTAGGCTGGAAGTAACCGCCTAAATCAACTGCAGGGCCTTGCGCATCGTTAAGCTCACTTACGATTTGCTCTTTATTAGACTCAAGGTCACTAGCGATTTGAGTAAACTGTGCTTTAAGTTCACTGTCATCATTTTGCTTAGCAAGTTCTTGTGCCCAGAATAAAGATAGGAAGAAATGAGAACCACGGTTATCAATTTCTTTCACTTTACGTGAAGGCGATTTGTTTTCAGCAAGGAACGTACCTGTTGCTTTATCTAGGGTATCAGCAAGTACTTGTGCCTTGTTGTTACCAGCAGTTACGCTTAAGTGCTCAAGTGATGCAGCAAGTGCTAAAAATTCACCTAAAGAATCCCAACGTAAGTGGTTTTCTTTTTCGAACTGTTGAACGTGCTTAGGTGCAGAACCACCCGCGCCAGTTTCAAATAAGCCACCACCGTTCATAAGTGGAACAATTGAAAGCATTTTAGCACTCGTACCCAACTCTAAAATTGGGAATAAATCTGTTAGGTAATCACGTAGTACGTTACCTGTTACAGAAATCGTGTCTTTACCTTCTTTAATACGCGCTAGTGAGAACAATGTTGCTTCAAGCGGTGCTAAAATTTGAATATCTAGGCCAGCTGTATCGTGATCTGGTAGGTATTTATTTACTTTTTTGATTAGCTGCGCATCATGTGCACGGTTTTCGTCTAACCAGAAAATAGCTGGAACGCCTGTTGCGCGTGCACGATTTACTGCAAGCTTAACCCAATCTTGAATTGGTGCGTCTTTAACCTGACACATACGCCAGATATCGCCTTGCTCAACACTGTGCTCAAGTAATGTATTACCATTTGCATCAACAACACGGATAGAACCGTCCGCTTTTGCTTCAAATGTTTTGTCGTGTGAACCGTATTCTTCAGCTTTTTGAGCCATAAGGCCAACGTTTGGAACGCTCCCCATTGTTGTTGGATCAAACGCGCCATTTTCTTTACAAAAATCGATAGTTGCTTGGTAAACACTTGAGTAACAACGATCAGGAATTACAAAGCTAGTGTCTTGTAATTTACCATCGTTATTCCACATTTGACCGCTTGAACGGATTGCTGCAGGCATAGATGCATCGATGATCACGTCACTAGGTACGTGTAAGTTTGTAATACCACGGTCAGAATCAACCATAGCAATAGCAGGGCGGTTAGCGTAAACAGCTTGAATATCTGCTTCAATTTCTTCGCGCTTAGCATCGTCTAATGTTTGGATTTTAGAATATACGTCGCCTAAACCATTATTTACATCAACACCTAGCTCTTCAAAAAGCTCACCGTGTTTTGCAAATACATCTTTGTAGAATACTTTTACAGCGTGACCAAAGATAATTGGATCAGATACTTTCATCATTGTCGCTTTCATGTGAAGCGAGAATAAAACACCTTTTTCTTTAGCAGCGTCAATTTCAGCAGCTAAGAAAGCTTGAAGCTTAGAAGCGCTGATGCTTGATGCATCAATAACTTCGCCAGCTAAAAGAGGCGTGCTTTGTTTAAGAACAGTAACGTCACCGTTAGTTGCAACATGTTCAATACGCACATCAGTGGCTGTATCAACAGTTACTGATTTTTCTGAACCGAAGAAATCGCCTTCGCTCATACTTGCAACGTAAGACTGAGAATCTTTGCTCCACGCACCCATTGAATGTGGGTTGTTACGTGCATATTCTTTTACAGAGCCTGGCGCGCGACGATCTGAGTTACCTTCACGTAGTACAGGGTTTACTGCACTACCTTTAATTTTGTCGTAAGCCGCTTGAATTGCTTTTTCTTCATCATTTTTAGGTTCAACAGGGTATTCTGGAAGAGCGTAACCTTTTGCTTGAAGCTCTTTAATTACAGCGCGAAGCTGTGGTACAGATGCACTGATGTTTGGTAATTTGATGATGTTTGCTTCTGGTGTTTTAGCAAGCTCGCCAAGTTCAGCAAGTGCATCACCGATGCGTTGTTCTTCTGTTAAATAATCAGGGAAGCTAGCAATTACACGACCTGCTAATGAAATGTCGCGAGTTTCAACTTCAACACCGGCCGCATTTGTATATGCTTGGATGATCGGTAGCAACGAATAAGTTGCTAGTGCCGGAGCTTCGTCCGTTTTTGTATAGATAATTTTTGATGTCATCATCATTCCTAGATAGTCGACCGATAAGGTCTTATTCAACAATGCAAAGAAAATCATTACTTATGAGTGAGTACATATTATTAAACAAGTTAATGAACACGTACGCTCGTAATGAATAGTTTGTTAGGTGTTGGTACTCAGCGTTGCTCTTTTATAAAAGCAGAATAGTCACACCTGACGAACTGGAATCGTATTTATAGCTAAAAAATTAACAAAAATAAATCAGCCTTTAGCCTAGTACATATAAAAGAGGCGATAAGGTGTTATGCGCAATTTTTAGCACCAAGAGTGTAACAAGCTTAAATAAAAAGGGCTAGAGGTTGAGCATGCCCAATAAGCAGTTAAACAATCAACTCTTAGAACATTGGGGTATATAAAATAAATTCAAGGAAAAGGGTTGAATTTGAATGAAAAGAGGCAATAAATAAGAGAAGAAGAGATAAGTTAGTATGCTTAAGGAATTAAGCGAGGATCTTAAAAGGTCGCTCGCTTTAGTCGAACAAAACAATCGTCACTCAATAATGTCACCATCTGGGGCAATATTTTTAGCGTGTAGGCCTTTAGGCCCTTGTTCTAATTCGAATGTTACATCTTGACCAGCTTTAAGCGTTTTATAGCCGTCCATTACAATTGTTGAGTAATGAGCGAAGATATCATTCTCGCAGCCGTCTTCTACGATGAAACCAAAACCTTTGGCGTTGTTGAACCATTTAACTTTACCACAAGCCATACTTCTACATCCTTCAATAAGTTGACTAATTTAGTTATTCTAAACCGTATAATTTGCTAGACTGACTAAGGTTTAATCAATCTATGTTTGACTGTAGTTTATTTAGCCAACCAGTCAAGTGTTTTGAGTTATTTTTTAACATTTTATTTATTTTTTATTCAAGTTTGCTTGAGTTATAAAGACAAGACTATATTTAATTATGAGTGGTATGAAAGATTCAGGTGTTATCGACACAGTTCGCGACAGTGAAAAGCAAAAGCTACAGCCGCCGCGAAAATATAAAGTTGTTTTAAATAACGACGACTACACGCCGATGGACTTCGTAATTGAAGTTTTAACGACGTTTTTTAATATGGATAGCGATAGAGCAACCGATGTGATGCTTCAGGTTCATGAAAAAGGTAAGGGTATTTGCGGTGTTTACAGCGCCGATGTTGCCCACACCAAAGTTGAACAAGTTAACCGTTACTCACGGGATAACGAGCATCCACTGCTTTGTAGTTGTGAGCAGGAATAATACCAATTTAATACAATTGGTATAAATACCAATTAGGGTGATCAAACATCCGATTGTTGTGGTATAAATTATTATCTCAGTAAGGGGTTGCCAATGCTAAACAAAGACTTAGAACTCACTTTAAATGCCGCGTTTCGTGAAGCGCGCACTCGCCGTCATGAGTTTATGACCGTAGAGCACCTTTTACTTGCGCTATTAGATAATCCTTCTGCAGGAGAAGCCTTAAACGCGTGTGGTGTTAATCTTTCAGGCTTAAAAACCGAATTATTAGAATTTATTGACGAAACAACACCCGTCATCCCAGATTTAGAAGAAGAGCGTGAAACTCAGCCAACGCTTGGTTTTCAGCGTGTATTACAACGTGCTGTGTTTCATGTGCAATCGTCAGGAAAAAACGAAGTGACGGGTGTCAATGTGCTGGTTGCTATTTTTTCAGAGCAAGAGAGCCAAGCTGTTTATTTACTTAAAAAGCATGATGTATCGCGCTTAGATATTGTTAACTTTATTTCGCACGGCATTTCAAAAGCTGATGATGAACTAGGCGACGACAGCGATGATATACATGAAGAAGTGCAAGAAGTTCAAAACGAAGAAGCAAGTAAGCTAGACAGCTTTACAACTAACTTAAACGCTCAGGCTCGTGAAGGTAATATTGACCCACTGATTGGGCGCGACAGCGAAGTAGAGCGCACGGTACAAGTATTGTGTCGTCGTAAAAAGAATAACCCATTACTTGTTGGTGAAGCGGGCGTTGGTAAAACCGCCATTGCTGAAGGTTTAGCGTACCGTATTGTGAACGAGCAAGTACCAGAAGTAATTGCAGATGCAGTTGTGTACTCACTAGATATGGGGGCATTGCTTGCAGGTACTAAATACCGTGGCGATTTTGAAAAGCGCTTTAAAAGCTTATTAAAAGAGCTTCAGGCACAACCTGGGTCTATTTTATTTATTGATGAAATACATACCATAATAGGTGCTGGCGCAGCGTCTGGTGGCGTTATGGACGCTTCAAACTTACTTAAACCACTTCTTTCAAGTGGTAAGTTACGTTGTATGGGTTCAACCACTTACAATGAGTATAAAAATATTTTTGAGAAAGACCGTGCATTAGTACGCCGTTTTCAAAAAATTGATGTACTTGAACCAAGTGTTGCTGATACCACTAAAATTTTAAATGGATTAAAAGAGCGTTACGAAGAGCACCATGGTATTCGCTACACTCAAAAAGCATTAAAAGCAGCTGCTGAACTTAGTGCTAAATACATTAATGAGCGCCACTTGCCAGATAAAGCAATTGATGTAATTGATGAAGCGGGAGCTAACCAACGTTTACAGCCTAGTTCTAAACGTAAAAAAACCATTGGTGTGGCTGATATAGAGCTAATAATATCGAAGATGGCACGTATTCCACCACAAAATGTGTCTTCAACAGATAAAGAGACTCTTAAAAATCTAGATCGTAATCTTAAAATGCTTGTGTTTGGACAAGATCAATCTATTGATGCACTTACATCGGCTATTCGTTTATCTCGCTCGGGTTTATCAAGCGAAGAAAAACCAGTGGGTTCGTTCTTGTTTGCAGGCCCAACAGGTGTTGGTAAAACAGAAGTAACTAAGCAACTTGCTAAATGTATGGGTGTTGAGTTTATTCGTTTTGATATGTCTGAGTATGTAGAGCGCCACGCAATCAGCCGACTAATTGGTGCTCCACCAGGATATGTTGGTTTTGAGCAAGGTGGGTTATTAACCGAGGCGGTTATTAAAAACCCACATGCGGTAGTGCTTTTAGATGAGATTGAAAAAGCGCATCCAGATATTTACAATATTTTACTACAAGTTATGGATCACGGTACGTTAACCGATAATAACGGTCGTAAAGCTGATTTTAGAAATGTAGTGGTTGTAATGACTACCAATGCGGGCGTACAAGAAACTACGCGTAAGTCGATTGGTTTTACTGAGCAAGATCACACGCACGATGCAATGGGCGAAATTAATAAAGTTTTCTCGCCAGAATTTAGAAACCGTTTAGATAACATTATTTGGTTTAACCACCTTGAACGTGAAGTTATTTTACTGGTGGTTGATAAGTTTATTGTGGAACTGCAAGCTCAGCTTGATAAAAAATCGGTTAATCTTGAGCTTACGCCTAAAGCGCGTGAATGGCTCGCAGATAAAGGTTATGACAAGGCTATGGGTGCACGACCAATGGCACGTGTTATTCAAGAAGAGCTTAAAAAGCAATTAGCTAATGAAATACTGTTTGGTGAACTTGTTGATGGCGGTACAGTTAAAGTATCGGTTAAAGACAAGAAGATCCGCTTTGATTACGAGAGCAATTTAACGCCAGCGTAAAACGTTAATTACACAACTAAGTTAAATAAAAATGGCCCGCTAAATAATAGCGGGCCATTTTTTTGCCATTTTTATAGGCAACAAAAAACCCAGTAAAAACTGGGTTTTTTGTTTATTAAATGTAATTGCTAGTCAATGTCTATCAATTACATTTAATAAACGCTTAAAGCTAGTAAAGCACTAGCCAAAAACTAAATCTCGTTTACGCACTTACTTAGCGAGCACGGAATACGATACGACCCTTTGATAAATCGTAAGGAGTCATTTCTACCGTTACTTTATCGCCGGTTAAAATACGGATATAGTTTTTGCGCATTTTGCCTGAAATGTGAGCCACAACTACGTGACCATTTTCTAGCTCAACTCGGAACATTGTATTTGGTAAAGTATCAAGGACTGTCCCTTGCATTTCGATTACGTCTTCTTTCGCCATGTTTAGCGTAACACCTCTTTAATAGTTAAACGCTGCAGATTTTGCCCAAAATACTCCAATAAGTAAAGGCGCAGGGGCTATATTTGCAAATTAAATAGCCACCCACTCATCATTGAGCTGTTTTTGAGCTGGTAAAAACTGAGTTTTGTACTTCATTTTATCGCATTCATCAATTTGATAGCCTAAGTACACGTATTGCTTATTTTGCTCTTTTGCAAATTTAAGCTGCTCTAATATCATCACAGAGCCTAAACTATAGTGTTCAAAGTCGGGGTCAAAAAAAGTATAAATTGCAGAAATAGAGCTGTTCATACAATCAGTTACGGCAACTGCGGCTAAAGTATCTTGGTGCCATAGTTCAATAAATGTGATTTTGAGCCAACTGCAAAGTAAAAAGCTTTGAAACTGTTCTTTTTCAGGAGGATACATACTTCCATCCTGATGGCGCATCGTTATGTATTTACTATAGAGCGGATAATACTCAGGGCGTTCTTGCATCGAGTATTTTACTTCAAACTGGTTTTTTGCTTTGTTTAGTTTACGTTTTTGCGATTTTGAAGGGATAAAGTCTTGTGCTAATACACGTACAGAATTACATGCACTGCATATTGGGCAGTGTGGACGATATATTTGGTTACCACTGCGACGAAACCCTAAGCCTAATAATGACTCAAATTTGTCTGTACTGTAGCAACTAGGATCTAGAATAACTAAAAGTTGCTCTTGTCTGTTGGGTAAATAACTACAGTCAAATTCTTGGGTTAAACCAACACGTGCAGGAAGTTGCTCATTCATAGATTGCGTCAAGTTCTTGTGGCTCCCACATAATAGGATTAATAATATAGTTATGTGCAGCTTTTAGTTTAGTCAAAAATGTTGAGCGGGGGATTACTTGTGCACCTAAGGTCATTAAATAAGGGTTTTCTAACTGGCAATCAATAAAATGCGCATTATGACGTTTAAGCCAATTTACCAGTGCCCACATAGCAAGCTTTGAGCAATTGGTTTGATGATGAAACATTGATTCACCACAAAAAACACCATTTTGCATAATACCGTATAAGCCACCTGCAAGCTCTCCGTTGCTCCACACTTCTAAGCTATGGGCAATGCCAGCATTATGTGCATTAACGTAAGCGTTGAGCATGTCAGAGGTGATCCAAGTGCCATCGGTATCAAGGCGTTGATCGCGACAAGCTTCTATTACCTCCTCAAAGGCATTATTAATGGTTACTTTTACAGGGTGCTTTTTTAAATGTTTACGCAGGCTCTTACTTATATGAAAATCATCCAGTTCAAAAATCCCGCGTTCGCTCGGCGACCACCACATAATAGGCTCATCTTCGCTAAACCAAGGGAATATTCCGCTTTTGTATGCATTAC
Source organism: Pseudoalteromonas sp. SR43-5 (assembly GCF_014163835.1). Lineage (NCBI taxonomy): Bacteria > Pseudomonadati > Pseudomonadota > Gammaproteobacteria > Alteromonadales > Pseudoalteromonadaceae > Pseudoalteromonas > Pseudoalteromonas sp. SR43-5. The sequence goes on along the minus strand of NZ_JACJEA010000045.1, from coordinate 22,119 downwards.
TTAGGCGAGGTAAACTTAAATCCCCGCCAATTGCTAACAAGCCATCAGGGGATTCTAATGCGTATTCCGGATTGGGGAATGCTATATCGGTTTCACTTAATTGGTATAGCTGATTTCTCATACAGTACTTATTTTATAATTGATCGTAAAAGTGTAACTATATTTTAGACATAAAAAAAGGGCTGAATAATCAGCCCTATTATAATTTATTTAATTGCTTATAAATTATCTAAGAAACGCTCTGCATCAAGGGCAGCCATACAGCCTGTACCCGCTGATGTGATTGCTTGACGGTAAATGTGGTCAGACACATCACCTGCAGCAAAAACGCCCTCTACACTTGTTTGAGTTGCGTTACCATTCAATCCAGACTCTACAACTAAGTAGCCATCTTTCATTTCTAGTTGACCAACAAACATATCTGTATTTGGCTTATGACCAATAGCAATAAATACACCGGCTAAATCTAGCTCTTGTGTTGCATCAGAGTGTGCATCTTTAATACGAATGCCAGTTACGCCCATTTGGTCGCCTAATACTTCGTCAAGCGTGCGGTTGTAATGTAAAACAACGTTACCGTTAGCTGCTTTTTCAGCAAGGCGGTCTGCAAGTATTTTTTCACTACGGAAACTATCACGGCGGTGAATAACATGTACTTCGTCAGCAATGTTAGATAAGTATAGCGCTTCTTCAACCGCTGTATTACCACCACCAACAACCGCTACTTTCTGACCTTTATAGAAAAAGCCATCACATGTAGCACACGCTGAAACGCCACGGCCTTGGAAATTAGTTTCAGACTCTAAGCCTAAGTATTTAGCAGAAGCACCTGTTGCAATGATTAACGCATCACATGTGTAAGTACCTTGGTCGCCAGTTAGTGTGAAAGGGCGCTTAGATACATCTACTTTATTGATGTGATCGAATATGATTTCAGTTTCAAAGCGCTCAGCGTGCTCTTTCATACGATCCATTAATGCAGGGCCCGTTAAGCCGTGTGCATCACCAGGCCAGTTTTCAACTTCAGTCGTGGTTGTTAATTGGCCACCTTGTTGAATGCCTGTAATTAAAACAGGGTTTAAATTTGCACGTGCTGCATATACTGCGGCAGTATAACCAGCTGGGCCAGAGCCTAAAATTAGTAGCTTACAATGTTTTGCTTCAGTCATTATTTTTTCCTAAACGTTTAATACGGTCTTTAATGCGCTCGATTCTAAGAAAATCAAGGCGGATGTAAACAAAATCCGCGATTATTTTTTTTCGCAAATCGAAAAGCTGTGCAGTATTGTGTACTAGAGCTCAGTACTTTTACAGTTAAAACACCTGAATAGCTCAATAAATAGACTAACAGGCAACAAAACAGCGTTAATTCATGACCCCTTTGATTTTTTTTGTTATGTTTTACCTAATTTTATTTGTCACTGATAGATTATGTGACCTAAGCGAATAGGCAACTATGTTATTTTGGCAGGAAAAACCCGCATTCGGGTTGACTTCAAAAGACGTTAACGTCTTAACCAATGCGCAAGATTACCGAACGCAATTGCTACGTTTGATAGCTAATGCAAAAAAACGAATTTATATCACAGCGCTTTATTTACAGGATGACGAAGCAGGCCGCGAGATTTTAGAAGCCTTGCATCGAGTATCATTAGAGAACCCTGCGCTTGATGTAAAAGTGCTGGTGGATTTTCATCGTGCGCAACGTGGTTTAATTGGTGCAGAGAAGTCTGATGGTAACGCAAGTTTATACTGTGACGATTTAGAAAAGTTTAAATCGAACGTACAAGTTTATGGCGTACCTGTAAAAGCTAAAGAATTATTTGGCGTATTACATTTAAAGGGTTTTGTCATTGACGATACCTTACTTTACAGTGGCGCAAGCTTAAACAATGTGTATTTGCAGTATAACGAGCGTTACAGACTCGATCGTTACTTTTTAATAACGCAGAGCGAGCTGTGTGACTCAGTGGTTGATTTTATTGAGACAAAGCTAATTAGCTCCGATGCTGTGCCACGCATAGACACACGACCGCTTAAGCGTTTACACGACTTCAAACTTGATCAAAAGCAATTAATGCGTGATTTAAAAGTCGCAAGTTATAACGCAGCAAAGCAACTAAATACGCAAGCATTAGGTATTCGTTTGTTTTTAGGGCTTGGTCGTCGTAATAACGAGTTAAATCGTTTAATAAAAGCGTTATTTGATACCACAGAGCAAGAGCTTGTGTTGTATACGCCATACTTTAATTTTCCGGCGCCACTTATGCGATCACTGCGCCGATTATTAAAGCAAGGCAAGCAAGTGACTATTGTGGTAGGGGATAAAACAGCAAATGACTTTTATTTACCGCCAAGCGAGCCGTTTAGTAAAATAGGGGCATTACCTTATTTATACGAAACTATTTTGCATAAGTTTGTAAAAACGCAAAAACGCCACATCGATAACGGTAATTTAAATGTGTATCTGTGGAAAGATGAAAGTAATTCGTTTCATTTAAAAGGTATTTGTTCAGATAGAACAAAACATTTACTGAGTGGGCATAACTTAAATCCGCGTGCATGGGGTCTTGATATCGAAAACGGTATTTTAATAGAAGATCCAGAGCAAACAATTATGGATGCTATTGATAACGAAAAGCAGGAAATTTTACAACACTGCCGCCGTTTAACAGGCCCAGATGATTTAGAAACAATGGATGATTACCCGCAGCCAGTTAAAAAACTACTAGGCCAAGCTAAGCGCGTAAAAGTAGATTTTATAATTAAGCGTTTTATCTAAATAAGTTTATATAAATCTGAAATTTAAATATAAAAAAAAGCAGCTAATTAGCTGCTTTTTTTATGGGTTGTAGTTAGGTTACTATATTATTTAATACCAACCTAACTACGAAACGCTAAATTATGCGTTTTCTACTGCTGTGCGTGGGTCAACATATTCCATGTTGAACGCTTCAGCTACTTCTTTGTAAGTTACTTGGCCTTTAATTACGTTTAAGCCTTTTAAGAAGTGAGCGTCATCTAGTAGCGCCTTTTTATAACCTTTGTTTGCAAGGTTAATGATGAAAGGCAATGTTGCATTGTTAAGTGCAAACGTAGATGTGCGTGGAACAGCACCTGGCATGTTAGCAACACAGTAGTGAACAACTTCATCAACGATGAAAGTTGGATCAGCATGCGTCGTTGCTTTAGAAGTAGCAATACAGCCACCTTGGTCGATTGCAACGTCAACAATTGCAGAACCAGGTTTCATTGCTTTAATGTGCTCAGCAGTTACTAGTTTAGGTGCAGCTGCACCAGGGATCAGTACACCACCGATTACTAAATCAGCTTCTAGTACGTGTTTTTCTAGTGCATCAGCAGTTGAGTAAATAGCTTTTACTTTATTACCAAATTGCGCATCTAGTGCACGTAATACGTCGATGTTACGATCAAGCACTACAACTTCAGCACCAAGGCCAACAGCCATTTGAGCTGCGCTACGACCAACCATGCCGCCGCCAATAACAACAACTTTAGCAGCTTCAACGCCTGGTACGCCGCCTAGTAGCATGCCACGACCGTGGTTAGATTTTTCAAGCGCTTGTGCACCAGCTTGAATAGACATACGACCAGCAACTTCGCTCATAGGAGCTAGAAGCGGTAAACCACCGCGAGAGTCAGTTACAGTTTCGTATGCAATACAAATAGCTTTGCTTTTTACAAGGTCTTCAGTTTGTGGAAGATCAGGTGCAAGGTGTAAGTAAGTGAAAAGAATTTGGTCTTCACGTAGCATTGCACGTTCAACAGCTTGTGGCTCTTTTACTTTTACAATCATGTCTGCTTTAGCGAAAACGTCAGCAGCAGTTGCTAAAATTTCAGCACCCGCTAGCGTGTAATCTTCGTTAGTAAAACCAATGCCCATGCCTGCATCAGTTTCTACAATCACTTGGTGACCGTGGTTTACTAATTCACGAACACTTGCAGGAACCATACCTACACGGTATTCATGGTTTTTAATTTCTTTAGGAACACCAATAATCATATCATTTGCCTTATTAAGAACGGATTAACATTTTCCACTATTATATTCATCATAAGCCCGTGTGTCTCACCTTTTTTAAACTCAAATCTAGTGTTATCATCTAGATAATAAAAATAAACAGCATAAAAAACTAGTTGGCACTATGCATCAATTATTAGATAGAATTGACCGTAAAATTTTAATGGAATTACAACACGATGGACGCTTGTCGAACGTAGAACTGGCCAGACGAGTTGGCCTAAGCGCCACGCCCTGCTTGGAGCGAGTAAAAAAGCTAGAACGAGAAGGTTATATACTTGGCTATAAAGCGGTGGTCGATCCCGCTAAGCTTGGGCAAGGTTTATCGGTGTATGTAGAAGTAACGATTACTAAAACATCTCCCGACGTATTTGATGAGTTTAGTGCTGCGGTTAAAAAGCACGAAGAAATTATTGAATGTCATTTAGTATCGGGTAATTTTGATTTTTTACTTAAAACGCGCGTAAATGATATGTCAGAATACCGTGGCGTATTAGGCGACATACTATTGAAACTGCCAAACGTAAGTGAAAGCCGAACTTATGTAGTAATGGAAGAAGTAAAAGGTGAAGAAGGCGTAATTATTCGTCCTTATATTACTTGAGGTTATTTATATTAACTGCGTCATTTGCTTATATAAGCTCAAATTATAAAAACTTGTTCATAATCAGGCCATCAAGGTTAAGATAAAGTGCAACAAATTGCATTTCCTGCTAAGGTATTTCACTGCTAAGTAAGTGTGAATAAAAATAGAATAATAAAGAGGAATAGGGAACTATGCGCCTAAACGGTGTGCAAAGACTATTAGAAACAGGGCTGATTATCAGCACCTTTACGGCAATATTTATTTTATGTGCCTTGATCAGCTTTGATCCAGCAGATGCTGCATGGTCGCAAACTAGTTTTAGCGAAGTAAGCAACATCACAGGAGCAGCCGGTGCATGGATAGCCGACATTTTATTACTCACCTTTGGTTGGTTGGCTTACTTAGTGCCAGCGGCCATTCAGCTATTTGGCTACTTGCTATTTAAACAACCTCACCGCATTTTACAGCTTGATTACACTACCTTAGCGCTGCGTGTTATTGGTTTTGCCTTATTTATTACCTCAGCTACCGCTATTAGTAGTATTAATTTCGACGATATTTATAACTTTTCATCGGGTGGGGTAGTGGGCGATGTTATTGCATCAGCCATGATGCCTGCGTTTAACTTTACCGGTACATCTATATTATTGCTGTGTTTCTTTTTTGCAGGGCTTACCTTATTGACGGGAGTATCGTGGGTTGATTTTGTAGATTACCTTGGCGATTTAATGGTTAGGCTTTATTGCTATGTTGTATCGTATGCAAAAGGCTGGATGCACCGAGAACATACTGCAGGTAAAGTAAATAATAACGATGAAGCAGACGCCCATTTTGAAGACGATATAAAAGAGCAGATAGAGCTGCCTACATCAGCTAAAAAAGCAGATAAACAAAAAGCAATAGATAAGCCTCAAACACCGTTTAGTGAACCACAAATCAGTGATGACTTTATGCCGTTTGATGAACTTGACGATATACTCGATCAAGAAATTGGCTTTAGCGCAATAGATGACGAACCAATGGACACGGCTGCTGCATTAAATGCGCTTGATCAAAGCCCAGTTGTGGAGCCTGAAAAACCAGTTACAACGGTGGTATCGCCAGCAAGACCAATGCCTAAACCAAAAGCGCAATATCAACCACCACCAACAGCAAAAGAAAAGTTTGAGCAATTATTAACGCAAGAGCCACCACCAGGGCCATTACCATCGCTCGATTTACTCGACAGACCGGATAAAGCTAAAAACCCAATTTCGCAAGAAGAGCTTGATAGCGTATCGCGCCTAGTAGAGACAAAACTTCTCGACTTTAACGTACAAGCAACCGTAGTAGCGGTATACCCAGGCCCCGTTGTTACGCGTTTTGAGCTAGATTTAGCGCCAGGTATTAAAGTGTCTAAAATTACAGGCTTAGCTAAAGATTTAGCCCGCTCGCTTTCGGCAATTAGTGTACGTGTTGTAGAAGTTATCCCAGGTAAAACCTATGTTGGTATTGAGCTTCCAAATAAACACCGTGAAATAGTTCGTTTATCAGAAGTAATAAACGCCCCTAAATTTGAGCAAAATCCGTCGCCTCTTACCATGGTGCTTGGTAAAGACATTGCTGGTCAGCCGGTATGTGCTGACTTAGGTAAAATGCCACATTTATTGGTAGCCGGTACAACTGGTTCAGGTAAATCAGTGGGCGTTAATGTCATGATAGTAAGCTTGCTTTACAAATCGGGTCCTGACGATGTACGTATGATCATGATTGACCCTAAAATGCTTGAGCTTTCAGTATACGAAGGCATTCCGCATTTATTGTGTGAAGTAGTTACCGATATGAAAGAAGCTGCTAACGCACTGCGTTGGTGTGTAGGCGAAATGGAACGTCGTTATAAATTAATGTCAGCATTGGGTGTGCGTAACTTAAAAGGTTACAACCAAAAAGTGCTTGAAGCCAATGAAGCGGGTTACCCAATTCTTGATCCATTATTTAAAGACACCGATGGCATGAAAGAAGGCCCCGACGAGCTAGGTAAATTACCAAGTATTGTTGTAGTAATAGACGAATTTGCCGACATGATGATGATTGTAGGTAAAAAAGTAGAAGAACTTATTGCACGTATTGCTCAAAAAGCACGTGCGGCAGGGATTCACTTAGTGCTTGCTACGCAGCGCCCGTCAGTTGATGTAATTACCGGCTTAATTAAAGCTAATATTCCAACACGTATGGCGTTTCAGGTATCGAGCAAAATAGATTCACGGACAATACTTGACCAACAAGGCGCAGAAAACTTACTAGGCATGGGCGACATGCTTTATTTACCGCCAGGCACTAGCGTACCAGAGCGTGTGCATGGCGCGTTTGTAGACGACCACGAAGTACACGCCGTAGTAAACGATTGGAAAGCACGTGCTAAACCAAATTACATTGACGAAATACTAAATGGCGATGCCACTGAAGATATTTTATTACCGGGTGAAGCTAGCGAAAATGCAGATGAAGAATCTGATCCGTTATACGACGAAGCTGTGTCGTTTGTAATTGAAACCGGCAAAGTATCGGTATCGTCAGTGCAACGTAAATTACGTGTTGGCTATAACCGCGCAGCACGTTTAGTAGAACAAATGGAAACATCGGGTATCGTGAGTTCACCAGGTCATAACGGTGCTCGCGATGTATTAGTACCTAATGGAGCAAATTCATGAAAAAAGTTAACGCCTTATTATTAGTGTTAGGCAGCGTACTTGCCGCACCAAGCTTTGCTGACGACAGCCAAGCATTACAAGACAGACTTGCCACTTTAAAAAGCTTTAAAGCGCAGTTTGCACAACAAGTAACAGACAAAGAAGGCCAAGCAGTTATGCAAGGCGAGGGCACAATAGCGCTTCAACAGCCTATGATGATTCGCTGGCAGCAAACTAATCCAGACGATACGTTATTTGTATCAAACGGTGATAAAACATATTACTTCGACAGCTTTGCTGAGCAAGTAACAATTATGAAAACCAGCAGCCTAATCGACTCAACACCATTTGTGCTACTGACATCAAAAGACCCAGCACAGTGGGAAAAATACAGCGTACTTGCAACAAGTACAGGCTTTAGCGTAACGCCAAATAAAGGCGTAGAAAGCCAAGTAGAACAACTTGATATAGCATTTGCGGGTAACGAGCAAGGGCTTGCTAAACTAGTGGTTACCGACAACTCAGGGCAGCTATCGTCATTTACGTTTAACAATGCCCAAGTTAATACGCCGCTTGATCAAAGCAATTTTGAATTTACGCCTCCTGAAGGTGTTGAAATAGACGATCAGAGTAACGGTGAGTAATTTAGGTTTTAATTTTGGGCCCGATGTACGCCCACTTGCTGCGCGTATGCGCCCTACAACGCTTGATGAATACATTGGTCAGCAGCACTTATTAAGCGGTGATAAACCACTACATCAAGCCATTGTCGCGGGGCGATGCCATAGTTTAATTTTATGGGGTCCGCCTGGTGTGGGTAAAACAACACTTGCGCAAATAATTGCCAACCATGCTGATGCCTCACTTATTCAAATGTCGGCGGTAACTGCAGGCGTAAAAGATATACGCGACAGCGTAACGCAAGCGCGGGACAACCTAGAAAGCCGTGGCCAACGCACCCTTATGTTTGTTGACGAAGTTCATCGCTTTAATAAATCCCAACAAGATGCCTTTTTACCGCACATAGAAGACGGCACCTTTATATTTGTAGGTGCAACCACAGAAAACCCATCGTTTGCCCTTAACAACGCTATATTGTCGCGTGCACGCGTGTATGTTTTAAAATCGCTTGCCGATACCGACTTATACACCGTAATAGAACGCGCACTTAAACAAGACGAGCAGCTAAGCCAAAAACACATCACTATTGCCGAGAATGCTAAAAAGGCACTATGCCAAGCAAGTGGCGGCGATGCGCGTAAAGTACTTAATTTACTTGAACAAGCAGTTGATTTAACGTCCGAGCAAAACGGTCAATACAACGTTGATGAGCACGTACTTAGCCAAGTATTACCTACACATTTGGCCAAATACGATAAAGGCGGCGATGAGTTTTATGATTTAATATCGGCCTTTCACAAATCAGTACGGGGTAGTTCTCCTGACGGCGCGCTGTATTGGTATTGCCGAATTTTAGCTGGTGGTGGCGACCCCTTGTATGTAGCAAGGCGTTTACTTGCCATAGCTACAGAAGACATTGGTAACGCCGATCCGCGTGCGATGGAAGTGGCCTTAAACGCGTGGGATATATTTCAACGTGTTGGCCCAAGCGAGGGCGAACGTGCAATTGCACAAGCTACATTGTACTTAGCCAGCGCACCTAAAAGTAATGCGGTGTATATGGCGTTTAATCAAGCCAAAGCAGATGCTCAAAACGAGCCAAGTTACCCCGTGCCAGAGCACCTGCGTAATGCGCCAACCAACTTAATGAAAGACTTAGGCTACGGCGCTGAGTACCGTTATGCGCATAACGAAGAAGGCGCATTTGCCGCAGGTGAAAAATATTTACCACCTGAAATGGACGGCAAAGAATATTACTTACCGAGCGAGCGCGGCCTTGAGCAAAAAATTAAACAAAAACTCGATTACCTAAAAGAGCGCGATGCGCAAAGCCCACTTAGACGATACGAAAATGATTAAACTTTATATGATGATCGCCCTTGGCGGAGCCTCAGGTGCGTGTTTACGGTTTTTTATTAGCGAAAGCATGCTAAAACTCCTCGGTAGGGGATTCCCTTTTGGCACGTTGACGGTTAATATTCTGGGTTCATTGTTAATGGGCATTTTGTACGGTTTGATAGATAAAGAAATTATCACCGCAAGCCCCGCCAAAACCCTTATCGGTATTGGCTTTTTAGGTGCATTAACCACCTTTTCAACATTCTCAATGGACTCGTTGTTGTTATTACAACAAGGTCACTTTATTAAAATGGCCCTCAATATCATCTTAAACGTGATGGTGTGTATTTTTATGGCTTGGCTGGGCCTTCAGCTAGTAATGCAAAAAGGTTAAAAAACTAACATGTTAGATTCTAAATTTTTACGTCAAGACATCGAACAAACTGCAGCACGTTTAGCGGCGCGCGGTTACGAACTCGATGTAGCGACGGTAACGGCACTTGAAGAAAAACGCAAAACATTACAAGTAAAAACGCAAGAACTTCAAAGTCAACGTAATGCAAGCGCAAAAGCAATTGGTCAAGCCAAAGCTAAAGGCGAAGACGCACAGCCACTACTTGATGCAGTAGCTAACTTAGGCAGTGAGCTAGATGCCGCTAAAACAGAGCAAGATGAAGTATTAGCCGCAATTAACGACATTGCTTTAGCAATTCCAAACTTGCCAGACGAGTCAGTACCGGCGGGTAAAGACGAGGACGACAACGTTGAAATTTTAACGTGGGGCACGCCTAAAAAATTCGATTTTGAAGTTAAAGATCACGTTGATGTAGGCCAAGACCTAAACGGTTTAGACTTTGAAATGGGCGTTAAAATTAGTGGCGCACGCTTTGCTGTAATGCGCGGCCAAGTAGCGCGTATGCACCGTGCACTAACGCAATTTATGCTAGATACACACGCTGATAAAAACGGCTACACAGAAATGTATGTACCGTACCTAGTAAATAGCGCAAGCCTTTATGGCACCAGCCAATTACCTAAATTTGCAGGCGATTTATTCCACACATTAGGCCTTGTAAACGATGACGGCGAACAACAAGCCGGCTTTAGCTTAATTCCTACAGCTGAAGTACCACTTACAAACAGTGCCCGTGACGAAATTTACGACGAAAGCGATTTACCAATTCGATTAGTTGCCCACACTCCGTGTTTCAGAAGTGAAGCAGGCAGTTATGGTCGCGATACACGTGGCTTAATTCGTCAACACCAGTTCGATAAAGTTGAACTTGTACAACTTGTAAAACCAGAAGACTCAATGGCAACGCTTGAAGAGTTAACAGGTCATGCAGAGCAAATACTACAAGCCCTTGAACTTCCGTACCGTAAAGTAATTTTATGTATGGGCGACATGGGCTTTGGTTCAGCTAAAACATACGATTTAGAAGTATGGCTACCTGCGCAAGACACATACCGCGAAATTTCATCATGTTCAAACATGGCTGACTTTCAGGCGCGTAGAATGCAAGCACGTTTTCGTCGTGAAGGTGTTAAAAAGCCAGAGTTACTACATACACTAAATGGTTCAGGCTTAGCCGTTGGCCGTACACTAGTAGCCATACTAGAAAACTACCAACAAGCCGATGGTACGGTAGTAGTACCAGAAGTATTACGCCCATATATGGGTGGACTTGAAGTGATTGGTAAACAATAAAAATCAAGTTTAAGTTAAGCAAGTTTTAAGCTTGTAAATCTTAATACGAAAGCCGCTGTTTGTAATAAACAGCGGCTTTTTTGTTTTAGGTTAAAGGCAAAAGCTTAGAGAAAAATTTAAGTTATCTTATTAATAATATCGCTTACACCTATTTTTATAGCTCATTACTTTTTTGTCCGATATTACTGATCTCTACCATTTTGGGGTATTTCTACATCAAGGAAACTTAAATATCGGCTAACTAGTTGTTTACAAGTCCTTATTAGCTGGTTAAATTAGAACCTTTGTAATATTTGGACATTTGTCGGTTTATAAAGCGACAAATGTCGGATACAAAGTTGTTATACCTAGGAAATAATGAAGCATATATTGATTGCTAGCCTAACATCCATTGTTGTGGTCTTTTTCATTTCACTACTTCTGTTCTTAGTTAGCTTTGCTGGAGGCGCGTATTCCGGTTTTCTATTAGCCCTTTCCGCAGCCTTCGTCGCAACGGTTGTTGCATCCATTTCGGTAATTTTGTTTGCCATACCAATTCATTTGTTGTTGAGCCATTACAACTATAAAAATGTAACTTGGTACATTATTTCAGCTTTAATCTGTGCTTCAGTATTTATTTATGGCTTTAAGCCATTTGGTAATGACACTCAATCAGATTTATTTACTCAACTATTAATTTGTAGCAGCATAGGTTCAATTAGTGCTGTCGTTTTTTGGTTTTTTGCAGTTCATCATAAAGGTATAACAAGTTGCTAAATTTCGTTCGTAAACTCACTGGGAAAATTACTGCTGGCCGTTCCGGCCAATACGCAGTATTTTCCCATTAGCAAAGCGTTACGAGGGAAGTCCGTGCGTAAATTCATAAATTTAAGTAAAAATAGGCAGGTTAAATTAGATAAAAAATTTCCTGATCTATTTAAAATTTATTGTGTGGAAGACACTCCTCATTATAAGAGGGTCGCAATAACGGTATTTGACCATTGGTTAACTCTTGAAGAGTTTCAAAATGATTTTCCTGATAAAAATGAGCGGTTATCCCGAAACAAGTCACTGCATGATTTCGCAAAGGTTATGTCTAAAAACACTGAAATATTGAATTTTAAATTTAAAGGTAAATGGGAGCGTTGTTACCCGTCCTTTAGAGAATTCAGCTCTCAAGAATCTATGGATAATTATTTGCATCCTGCCGGTGATAATGACTCATCCGATAAATTTTGCAGATTAGTTTTACCGGAGTTTTCGGCTGTTTATTTTGAAAGTTGGGATTATACGAATATATTTTACATTCAAGATGATAAAGTTATACCGGAAATTAAAAAGTGGGCTAGTGAATCAGGCGTTTATTGCTTGGAGTATTAGTAACTTAGCAAGCTGTTCAAGCGGGACAAATTACAGTTGGCTGGTTCCGCTACGCTTCACATTTTAGCCAACTACAATTTGCCCCTTAACAACGAGAATTAGGATGCCACCCATCCTAATTATTACAAAAAAAGCCAACAAAAACAGCATGAAGAGTGAATTATTATAAATAATGAATCACCCAAAAAGCTGAGCTATGTAGACAAAATGAAAGTAAAAATAGACAGCCCCATAGGTCGACGACAGCTGTTTATTAAAGAATGGCAAACGGCTCGGCTGTATCGAACCGGCTTTCCTTTAAATAAAAAGCGGAACATTACAGTGAACAAAGACATGAATAAACTGACCTTATGGGGTCAAACGAAAGTGAATACCTTTGGTTTACGGTGGGGCAACTGTATTGCCTTGTTCATAATATAGAAAAGCTGCAAAACACGATGCATTAAGAAGGGTAAGCCCTCTTACTCTAAATAAAAGCCACTCAAACACCCGTAATCCCTTCCAAAACGCCAATTAAAACAATATCAAACACTTCTATATTCTGCGTAAAAATACAGTAATCAATTGAACCAAAATAGGAACTCAGCTATGGTTTGTTTATCAATAAAAACAAATTTAAAAACGAGTTAATCTACAGGCTCGTTATATGCCTAGAGGTAGTTGGAGAGTAGTATGTTCATATATACAAGGAAGCAGCTTGATGATTCTAAAGTTACCATAGTGTTTAGCCCAAACTTTAAGTGGCTTTCTTTATTTTTTGCTTCCTCAGCGATATTTTTTTCATACTTTAATTATTACAGTATCGCAGTATTATTTTTTTGTTGCTTTAGTCTCTGGATATTTTTATTTTTGATGAAAACAAAGAGTGTTCGAAGAGAAATTAAAGAGTTTACAGTTTTAGATAAAGTTGAAACTTCGGGTTCCAATTGGAATTATAAAAATCCAATTACTTATACTATAAAGTGTTAGGGGATTGGCATATAACAAGCTCATCAAGCTGATTCGCAACGCTGTTGCAAAGAACAAAGGCGCAACAAATTGTGCCAAAGAATCAAACAAGGGCTATTACAATTGGCTTTTGGTAAAGCATTATATTTATAGTTAACTACTTCTCACCAATAATTGACGGAACAAGGAATATTAAAATGGATAAAATGTCAGTTCACATAACCTCTAAACCTTTAGAAACTTACCCGCAAAAACAAATTTTAAAGGTGGTAGCTGATGAAGTAACCGAAAAAGCGACTGTGCACAAAGCAGCGGTTCAAAGTGACCAAGTGGATATATCCGAAGAAGGAAAAGAAAAAAGTCTGGAAGATCAAAATCGTGAAGCGTTACGTAAATTATCAGGCAATGAAGATGCAAGTCAGGCATCACAATCTGAAGAAGATCCTATTGATGAACAGATTGCTGAAATACAAGAAAAGATAGAAAAACTACTACAGGAAACTGCATTATTACGCAGTAAAGATGATGAAGAGTCGCAGGCTAAAGTGAAGGTGCTAGAAGCAGAAATTACCGGGCTTAACACTCAACTTATTGAATTATTGAGACAGCAATTAGAATCGGGTAAATAACAAGCACAGTAAGTATATGCAAAGGTAATTGGAGACAAGAACGTTATTAAGAACATAATAAAGACGCTCACCTTAACCTTAAAACTAAAGGGGTTAACCCCTGATCTTACTGAGCAAATTACTTAATTAACCAAAGTGGCTTATTGAAAGCCGCTACTTACTTTTAAAGCGCAGCGGCTTTTATTTGCTTTATGAATTAGTTTGCTGTCATCAACATTAGCTTTGCCTCTTTACCGTCTGTTAATACTGCGACGTTACCTTTATCAGTTATAAACACATCTCTTAACCTGCCTGCAGCCTTGGGAAATACGTGAGACTGCGTAAATTCACCATTGGCCAGATTAACGCTGTAGAGCTTTTTATCGACAAGAGTAGTGATAAGCACATGTTGTTGTAATGAAGTAAAAGCTGCATGTTTAGAGCCATAATACGCCATGCCTGATGGCGCTATTGATGGCGTCCAATTAACACTTGGTTTTTGCATGCCTTTATATTCGGTAAATGGTGAAATACGCGCTTGCGAGTAATCTTTGCCATAGGTGATTACCGGCCAGCCGTAATTAGTCCCAGCGGTTAAGTAGTTTAGTTCGTCACCGCCTGCAGGGCCGTGCTCGTGACTAACAATTTTTTGTGTATCGTAATCATAAACTAAGCCTTGTGGATTACGGTGACCGAGCGAATAAATAGCGTGTGCGTTCGGGTTTTCGTGATTAATAAACGGGTTGTCTGTTGGAATGGTGCCATCTAGATTTATACGTAATATTTTGCCAAGTTGGCTGGTGATAACTTGTGCTTGCTCTCTAAAATCAAACCCATCGCCCGTTGAAACTAATAACGTATTGTCGGGTAGGACAAGGGCGCGTCCTGCGTAATGTTGCGGTGTGTTTTTATCAGTCGCTACTTTATAAATAACGTTAGGCTTTGAAAAGTCAGTGCCATTAAACGTGGCTTTGGCAACAACAAGCCTGTTTGCGCTTGCATCACCTTGGGCATAAGTAAAAATAACTTCTTTTGAGTCGTTATAATCTGGTGATAATACAATGTCGAGTAAACCACCTTGGCCTGCAACGTATAAACCTGTTAGGTTTAATTTTACTCTTGATTGCACGTTGTTTTTAACTATAACTATGTGGCCATCACGCTCTGTAATTAACCATGTGCCGTTTGGTAGTTCAACCATGCTCCACGGAGACTGTAATTGCGTAGCGAGTGTTTGTGTACTGTATTGCTCCTTTGGGAGCGCAGCGCTTGCATTAACAGAAAACAAAAAAAGCGAAAGCAAAGTAAAAAAAGAGATACATTGTTTACGGGGCAAGCCTTTGCTAGCATGACTAGTATAAGAAAAAAGCTTTATTTTGAGTTGAGATAACCATGTCGTTTTTAACACGTATATTGCCTTCATTTTTAGTTTCTTGGTTACTTACATTCACACTTGCTAGCTTGTTTCATAGCCAATACGTTGTCAATCAATTAGTTAATGTAGGTGTAGTGGTGGGCTTTAGTGATCGTGCTAGTTTAACGCTTGATGATTGGTTAGGCCTATTACCTACCTACGGCGCTATTATTGCCGTAGCACTTGCCATCGCTTTTTTTGTTACTGTAAAGCTTAATAAAAAGGTTCAAAAATACAGTACTCAGCTATTTGTTATTGCTGGCATTGTGGCATTTGCTATTGTGTTAATTGCCATTGAATCAATTATGAATATTCATATTATAGCGGGCGCAAGAGGCTGGGGTTTTTATGCTCAACTGCTTGCAGGCGCGTTAGGTGGTTTGGCGTTTTCGCAATTAGTTAAGGCAACTAAAAACCAAAAAGCGTGTTAGATGTGTGAATATAAATACGGCTTATACGTTATTTGGTGATTAATAAATAAAGGCCGCTGTTTATTGTAAACAGGGGCCTTTAAATATGGTTTTTAGAATTTAATTAAAAAATTAAACTAATTAGTTTGTAGCTACTTAGCCCAAAAATTAGGATTAAAACGGGTAGGGTTACCAGGTTTAACACCAAAGAGTTAGTGTAGTTTCCCATAACCCCTTTTTGATTAACCAGCCATACAAGGTAGGTGCTAACAATAGGGAGTAATAACCCGTTAGCCGCTTGCGCGAATATAATTACCGCGACAGGGTCTAAACCGAGTGAGGCCACCGCAGCACCAAACAATAAAATAACAATAGCAACGCCTTTAAAACGTGAGTTACCCATATCGTTTGACCAACCTAACATGCCACACACAGCATAAGCACCCGCAAGTGGCGCTGTAATAGCACTTGTTAAACCTGCAGCAAATAAACCAATAGCAAAAAAGTAATGAGCGGCGTCACCAAGCAATGGCTCTAGCTGCACGGCCATATTGGCCGCACTAATTTGCCCCGCATCGGTGCCATAAAATGCAACTGAAGCTGTAGATAAAATAGCTAAAGTGATCACACCGCCTAAAGTGATTGATAGGCCTGTATCAACATTTGTTTGTTTAATCATTTTTTGCATGTCGCTGTTACTGTCGTGTCTAGCAGCGAGTACGCCGGAGTGCAAAAATAAGTTATACGGCACAATGGTAGTGCCAACTAAAGCTAGTATGGTTGTAATAGAGCCTTCAGGCATACTAGGAATAAAACCAGCAAATACATCACCCAGTGAAGGCGCTGCCATTACAAGTGTTGAGATAAACACTAAGCTCATTAAAATAACGAGTAAAATTAGCGCGTTTTCAACCACTTTATGTTTGCCCCTATACAGTAAAGCTGCACTAAAAAAAGCAATAAGTGGTGTCCATAGTTGGGAGCTAACTTGAGGGAATATTTCAATTAATCCCATGCTAGCGCCACTTAAGTTACCCGCTTCATAAGCTGCACTGCCCACACCAATGGCGCTGATGACTAAAAATATAGCTAAAGATTTAAATAAAGGCGTTTGAATATGTGCTCTGAGCGCTTGAGCTAAATCTTGCCCGGTGGCAACGCCAAGGCGCGCCGCCATAGATTGTAATAATATAGTGGCAATTACTGAAAACAGTAATGTCCATATAAGTGCAAAACCAAAGTTTGCACCTGCCACGCTGGCGGTAGTAATGGTCCCTGGTCCAATGAAGGCAGCGGTGACGAGTAGTCCTGGTCCTAATCGCATAATTGACCTTAATAGTGCTATTGCATGTTGCTATTTAAAGTTACATCTTACGTTTAAAACCAATATTTATACGCGATGCCGATTGTGTTAAAGCTGTCACTTACAGTAAGTGCCTTGCAGCAGTATTCGCTCCTTGACGATTTCTTTTTTAATAGGCATATGTTATACCAACCCGCAATAATACTTAATCAATTTGAGGGATTAAATCTGACGCTAATTGCGTTAAAAATTTCTGATATAGAACAACTAAATAACGAAATTTTTGCCTGGTTATCGACACGATTTTCTCACCTCAGATAGATCACTTAATTAAGCGAATTGCTATTAAAAAAGGGCGCGTAGGATACCAACTTGTATATAAATTTAAAGGGGATACAGTGCGTTTGCATGAATTTTAAACGAATATATAAGCGAGTTAAATGACTGATGCCGATATTTATATCGGCATCTTTATATTTACTTTATTAGGCTTTTAATCGCTTCTAAGCCTTTTTTTAGAGTATCTGCATCGGTAGCATAGTTAATACGAATACACTCGTGCTTGTGCGCCCAATCATCGTCAATGCCGATAAAAAAGTTGTGACCTGGGATCACATACACGTCTTGCTCTTTAAGTTGTTGATACAATACCTCGCTTGTTATTTTTGCATCTTTAAACCACAGCCACATAAAAAATGCACCTTCAACTTTGTGCAAATAAACAGGCAGTTCGGCAAATACTTCTTCAAACAACTCAATCGCTATGTGTGCTTTATTACGATAAAAAGGCAGTACAACATTACGACACAGTGGCAGTAGTTCGTTGTCGTTAATTAGGCGTGTCACTAAGCTTGGGCCAATACTATTTGGTGATAAAACCATGCTGCCGTTTACGCGGCCAATTGCTTTAATAATCTCATTATTGGCAACCACAATACCGCTGCGTAAACCCGGTAGGCCCAGTTTTGAAAGTGACATACATAAAATAATGTTTGAGTTCCACGTTAGGTTTGCATCGGTGTAAATACAACCTGGAAACGGGTCGCCATATGCGTTATCAATAATGAGTGGAATACCATATTGCTTAGCGAGCAAATCAAGGTGTTTTACTTCATCATCAGTAATTACATTACCTGTTGGGTTAGTAGGGCGTGAGACGCACAGCGCGCTTATGCTCCTGTCATTTGCTAGTGTTTTTTCAACTGCTCTAAAATCAATGACGTATTTAAACTGTTTTGATGTGCTGCCTGTATTTAAAATTTCGATATCAGGCTTTATGGCAACAAACATATCAGCCGATAAACCTTGATCGGCATAACCTATATACTCTGGCGCGAGGGGGAATAAAATCTTTTTATGGCTGCCATCCGGCATTTCGCCTGCCAACATATTAAACAGCACAAAAAAGTTAGCTTGACTGCCATTACCGAGTGCTACGTTATCGGCACTAATATCCCATGCGTACTCTTTACTTAGCTGACCAGCTAATGCTGCTCTAAACTCGTCGTTACCGGTTGGGCCATCGTAAAGCCCAAATACTTGCGATACTTTATTGCTGGCAACAAGTTTTTGTAATTCACTTAAAAAAACCTCATTTACTTGTGGTACTAATGCGGGGTTACCGCCACCCAGCATAACAATATTAGGATTGTTACTGTTTTTAGCCCCGCCTAAGTCTTCCATTAATTGGGTAATACCGTTGGGTTGTGTAAATTTAGTGCCAAAGTTTGAGTAGTTCATAATGCATAGCGTTTGTTAATAATGGGGAGGCAGTATAGCGTAAATATTGGGCTTAAATCCGATGATGAGAATAATTCAATGCTAAGATTTACAGCTAGTTATAGTAATGTAATTCCTTATAAAACAAAGGCTAAGTTAAGGCTTTTTAACGCCGTACAAAAACTCTTCGCCGCAGTCCATATACAAATCAAATTTGGCCATGACTTTGGTGAAAATAGGGGCGTGTAAAAACTCGTTTAACCATGCACGAACATGCGTATATTCACTTTGTAAGTACCAGTGTTTATCTACGCGGGCAAACTGTCTAATAAATGGCAGCAGGGCATAATCGGCTAGACTTTTTTCATCGCCTATTAAGTATTTATGCGTGGTTAGTTTTACTTCAAATTGCTTAATAAACTCTTCGCAGGCTTTTTGATAATAAATTTGTGCCATGTCTTTTGTACGAGCATAAAATTTGTACTTTTCGAGCACCGGTTTAAATTGCGTGTCGTTTAGCTTAATTAACTCAAGCATGCGCTCAAGTGCTAATGGGTCTTGAGTATGCAGTAAATTATGCGGATCGTTTTGCTTTAAAGCCCACAGCATTATATCGAGGCTTTCATCTATAACTTGGTTATTAGGCAGTAATAAAACAGGCACAGTGCCTTTAGGCGATATTTGCAACAGATGCGGCGGTTTATTTTTAGTTTTTATAGCGCGTAGAAGTACTTGTTGCTCTGCCATTAAAATACCCATTCGTGCACGCATTGCGTATGGGCAGTGTTGTAATGAATATAATAATGGCAATGTCATGTTAGTTACCTTAGCTGTTTAGGCCTTCAACATACTGCTGGCGGGTTTGTACTTTAACCAAGCTATTTAAGTGTTCAACCGCTTGTGTTTGCCCGTTAATTAAATCTTGAAAATGCGCAAGTAACACGGCTTTATCCAGTTTTTCTTTATCGCCTGAGCCAATGTCGGTTAAATCAATCATAAATTCGTCAAATTTGTCGGCAAAGTCACTCACAATATCCATGTTTAAAAATTGCTCATGGTTGTAAATACTTGGGTAGCCGCCTTTTTGTTTATCAATAGCAAAGCTAATACCTTTAACATTGGTAACGGTGGTTTCTTTTTTACAGCTCAGCATACAGCTTGCGTCAATACGTGGTTTTTTACAGCCAACGGTTTGTTGGAAAAAACACTGTCGGCTAGTCATCATTAGTATTGGATGATAAATGCTGTACATCATTTTAAAGTTGTTAGGGCGTTTAATATTACGCATTTGTGGTTTGTTTATTTCGTTTGAAATAAACGCGCCTTTTGCGTTTAAATCTTCTTGTAGTGTAAGTAACGCATAAGAGTTTGTGGTGTTTAACAACGGGCCTGCAATCCAGTCAATACCCATTTGTACTGCTTTAAATGCAACGCCTGTGTTGTTACTAATAATAAGCTTAGGTTTTACAACCTCTAGCAAACGTACCGCTTCTTCAAAATCTTTACCAATTAACACCGCCGGAAACCACGGAATTAAATGTGGGTGCTCTAAAAATACATTAATGTATTTATCGTTATCGGTTCTAAAGCTCTCTGGTAATTTAAAGTAAACATCGCCATCTGTTAAATCACATAGATGAACGTCTTTTATGTCCGATATTAAAATAGAGAGTGTTGTTTTGTTATCGGCTTTAGGGTGGTTTACTAGTTTTGGCAGTTCAACAGGGGCGAGTACGTCTTTGCCTTCGTTTAATAAAAACGCGACTTGCTTTTTAATACGGGCAAGCTCTTTAAAGGGAATGCTCAAGTTGTTGCCTAAGTTTGAGTAATCCATATTTTTAATTTCAAAATTGGCATTACTAAAGGTTTTAAAGCGTTTATCAATAGCTGCAATATCAACAACCGATTTATCGGCGGTTTGCATAGGCATTTGCGATTGAACTTCAAAGCGTAGAGGTTGCAGAGCGCTTTGCTCTGCTAGGGTGTTGTCGTGTTTATCGTTTATTGTCAGTGTTACTGTAAATGGCTGGTTTAATTGACCGCTAAACTCAAAGCGTAGTTCTCGCTTTGAAATATCTAAAAACTCAATTTTCTTTTTAACTAACGTATCAATGTCATTTTTTTCTGCGGCGAGCTCTTGTTGTGCATCGTAAATTTGCACAACCGAAATCGCGTTACTCTTTTCGTTAGCGTGATCAAAGCTATGGTCGCGCGGGTTGTCGGTAAACATGTTTTTTGTCATGTCACCTTGCAAAAACTTATTAGTAAAATTACGGTTAAATACTTTGTATAAGCTTGAATCGTCTTCAATTAAGTTACCTGTTTGTACAAAGGTATCTATTTGTTTGCGCCAGCTATCAATAACGGTATGAACGTAGTTAGCACCTTTAATGCGACCTTCTACTTTTAACGAGTCAACACCTGCGGCTACCAGCTCTGGTAAATCAAAATAGGCTGAATTGTCTTTTAAGTTTAACGGATGTTTGTTACCCATAGCCGTTGGCTCGTATTCATCACGACATGCTTGTGAGCAACGACCACGGTTACCTGAGTTACCCACACTTACTGAGCTTGAATAACATTGCCCCGAAAACGCAATACACAATGCACCATGTACAAACACCTCGGTTAATACATCACATTTGTGCGCTACGTCGGTCAATATTTTAATTTCAGTTAGGTTAAGCTCGCGCGATAAATTTACACGTGTAGCGCCAATGCGCGCTAAAAACTCAACCTGTGATTCGTTATGGGTGGTTAACTGAGTTGATGCGTGAATATGCAAAGTAGGAAAGTGCTTTTTAACTATATTGAATAACCCTAAATCTTGCACAATAATGCCATCGAGCGTGGTATTTACGAGTTGGTTAAGTAGCTTAAATAGCGCGCCCATTTCGTGCTCTAATATAACTACGTTTAGCGTTAAAAAGATTTCACAGCCGTATTCATGGGCTAGGCGAAGTGCGCCGTTAAGCTCATCAAACGAAAGATTAGACGCTCGGTTACGTGCATTAAAGGTATCTAATCCACAATAAACCGCATTAGCACCGGCTACAATGGCGGCTTTTACCGCGTTAACATCACCGCCTGGGGCTAATAGTTCAATCTTTCTACTCATTACAATGTCGCTTCGCTCATATTTAATTGCCGCGAATTTTATATGGTTAAGCACGTTAATGCTATTTATTGAGGGATATAATAAAGACTAATACCAATTCGCTTAATTAAGTGATCTATTTTGAGGCTGGAAAAACGTGTTGATAGCTAGGCAAAAAATTCGCTATTTAGTTGTTCTCGGCAATTGCTCCTGCATTGCTCTACCTTCTGCATCCATGCAGTCGTAAATGAGAATTTTTTAACACAGGTAGCGACACGTTTAGCCCCGCAAAATGAT
>NZ_JACJEA010000044.1:0-30252 GCF_014163835.1 Pseudoalteromonas sp. SR43-5 | reverse complement strand
TCTCGGCAATTGCTCCTGCATTGCTCTACCTTCTGCATCCATGCAGTCGTAAATGAGAATTTTTTAACACAGGTAGCGACACGTTTAGCCCCGCAAAATGATTAAGTATTATTGCGGATTGGTATAGAATAAAAGAGTGCATAAAATTACAATTAAGCTGGCTGATTTATTACGTAAACATTTAATAAAATGATAGTTTATAAGCAGGCAACACTTTCAACTTTACTTAGGCGAACCCCATCAGCAATCAATATCTTAAACAGTTAGATACAGATTTAAAAAGTGATGAATCTGGAATTATTAACACCCAACTAAAAATAGCCACATTTAACCTGTTTAACTATCTTGAGCCGCCCAATGCATACTATGAGTTTGAGAAAATTTATACCGCGCAGCAGTGGGCTAAAAAGCAGCGTTGGATTGTTGATTACTTAACAGAACATGCCCCTGATGTGATTGGTTTTCAGGAAGTGTTTAGTATTGACTCGTTAAAAGAGCTAGTAGGCGAGCAAGGTTATAATTACTTTGCTGTAGTTGATACGCCAGAGGTGATTGATGACTTTATTTATAAACGCCCTGTAGTGGCAATCGCCTCTAAATACCCCATAGTTGAAGTAGCAGCGGTTGAGCACGATAGTGAGCTTGCAAATGCGCTTGGCCTTAATAGTGAGTTTACTTTTAGTCGTAAAGTACTAAGAGCAACTATAACGCTGCCGCATATAGGCAATACTGATTGTTACGTGGTGCATTTTAAATCTAAGCGCCCAATGATTAATGTTGATGAACATAATAAAGAGCTTACACCCGAGCAAAACATAATTGAAATTTTAAAAGCGAATGTAGCGGGTGGGTGGGGCTCAACTATTCAGCGTGGCAGTGAAGCTACATTACTAATGATACAAATGATTGCCCGTCGCGAAGCTACGCAACAACCCATGCTATTAATGGGGGACTTTAATAATGAACTAGCGGATGGCGTATTAAGCCATTTACTGACAAGTACGCTACGCTTTGCGCCTGCATTTGATGCTAAAACCTACCTCGCTAAATATTGTTTAAATGATTCATGGGATTTGTTTGTTAAGTCGCAGCTAAGCGAAGATGAACTGTCTAATGGTGAGGCAATGACTAGCGATGAAATAAGCGATAGTGAAAGCAATAGCATTTTTGATTTAGCTGATGAAAACGAAGCAAAAAATGTTAATGCAACTAAGCTTATGCCCTTAAGAGCACCAACACATTATTATGGCGCGAGCAGCTCCGTGCTTGATTATATTTTATTATCTTGTGAGTTTGATGCCAGCTACCTTGGCAGTTTTTTTGAGGTGATTGAGTATAATACTTATGATCGTCACTTAATTAACCCCGAATTTGAGCGTGATGATTTAAGTACCGATCATGGTATTGTGTTAGTTACACTAAAACTAAGAAGCTAGGCTTGCTCTATGCATAATTATGCTAAAGTTATAAATTAAAAGTATTCATATAGCAGCAATACTTGATGTATTGCGCCGGTTTGTATATTTTATCATCAGCCTTTTGAATTGTATTAATAATAAATTACTAAAATGGTAAATATGGAATTTTATACCTACTTGAATCATAAGCGAAATATGGATTTACCTTCGCAAATACATAGTTTCATTGTAAAGCGAATTTATAATTTTACATTTTTAGTGAAAGCTTTGCTTTTTGCTTTGTTTGTTAGCTTAAACAGCGCTTACGCACAAGAAACCACCTCATACAATTTAACTAATGAATCTAATGCAGGGCTGCTAAAAAGAGCTGAATTACTTATAGATACTGACGTTATAACAAGTATTGAACTAAGTAAGTCGTTGTTGTCACAAGCGCAAAGTGCTGATGACACGTTACTCAGCGCAAAGCTACATAACTTGCTAGGTAGGGCGAATAAAAAAAATAACAATATTAATGCATCGCTCGAGCACTTTTTACAATCCTCTGTTTACTACAGCAAATTAAATGATTCACGAAACCAAATAAAGGCATCTATTAATTATATAAATATATTATTAGAAGAAAAACGTTATGACGAACTTACTACCCGCATTGAAACTTTATTACCAACAACCCTTGTGTATGGCGATGACTTTTTTATAGCGCAAGTGCTCCTTACTGAGGGGGATTCGTTTTATGAACAAAAAAAGTACAATAACGCGAACGCGCAATATACATCTGCTTTAAAATACCTTGTTGACGAAGACGAATTAATACAAAGACAGTTAGGTGAAACGTATAAAAAATTAGCTCAGTCGTATAAACGCCTCAAAAATAGAGAGCAAACGGCTCACTTTTACACAAAAGCTTTAGAGGTATATTCTAATTTAGGTGATTTAAAGCTAATGGCGCGTACTTTAAATACACTAGCAGAAGCAAATCGTTATTTAGATAACTTAGTTTTAGCCCTTGATTACTCCACTCGCGCATTAGAAATACATAAAGACATTGACGACCCTGTTGGCTTTGCTAAGGCATTACTAGGGGCGGGTATTATTTATCGTCATATTAACCTTTATGAAAAATCACTTGAACATATAAATGAGGCATATTTATATTATAAAAAAGTAAATAACATGCTTGGGATTGCTAAAACATCAAATCAAATGGGACTGGTATATACACGATTAAGGCAGTTTGATCAGGCCGAATTTTTCTATCAAATAACTATCGATTTGCCAAAAGGTATGGTCGAGGAAAAAACGCTCGCTTCAGCTTTAAGAGAAATGGCTGTTATTAACCTCGAATCTGGCGACTTAGCATCAGCAATGCAATATGCTAAAAAAGCTTATATCACTTATAAAAACAAAAACCTTACATCGTACATTTCTACAACAGCACGTATTATTGGTAATATTTATCGTGCCCAAGGAAATAACAACAAGGCTATAGAGTATTACAAAGAGTCATTGTCGTTTGCCAGAGAAGCAGGTGGTAAACTTTATGAGATAAAGTCGCTTACTGCGCTTGCGGGCATTTTAATTGGTATTGATACAAATGAGGCGATTTCTTTACTAAAAAGGTCACTCGCTTTATCAACCGAAATAGATGATAAGTTACATATGCTATATGCTTATCGTGAAATTCGAATAGCAGAAAAATTGCGTGGTCGTATAGAAGAGTCACTTCGTTATGCAGAAGAAGAAATAGCCCTAACCGATATCATTCAAAATGAAAGAAATGAAGATAAATTGGCGCTTGAAAAAGCACATTTACATTCGCACAAAATGGAAATAGAGCTTGAGACGTTAAGAGAAAAAGAAAAACGCCATAAGCTTGAGCTTGAAAAGAAAAATAATCAAATTGAAATCGCCGCCCAAGCTAGAGTTATATCAGAGCTAGAGCTTTCAAAGAATAAATACGCCAGTATTGCGCTAGCATTTTTATTAGCCGCTTGTTTAGCTATTGTATTACTGGTTTATAGAAGTTTTATTGCCTCTAAAAAACGTAATGAAGAGTTAGACTATTTGGCAGCAAGAGACCCTTTGACCAATTGTTATAACCGTCGTATTTTATTTGAGGTTATGAATCGCGACTTTATGGATTTACCTCAGATTGAAGAGTACTGTATTTTAATGGTCGATATTGATCATTTTAAAAGCGTTAACGACACCTATGGGCATAGCATTGGTGACACAGTACTTTGTGGCGTAGCCGAACTTTTACAAGCTAATATACGTAAAAGTGATAGCGTGGCCCGTTTTGGTGGCGAAGAATTTTGTATTATTTTGCCCAACACAACTCAAGAGCAAGCAATACGTATAGCTGAGGCTATTCGTATTAAAGTTGAAAAAGCGACATTTGAAGATATTCCTGTTACGTGTAGCTTTGGGGTTACGTCTATTAAATTTAAAGCCAGAACACCTTCTGAGTTGATAGAACAGGCTGATTTAGCTCTTTATGAGGCTAAGTCCTTGGGGCGTAATCAGGTAGCGTTATGGGATGCTTCGCTTGAAGAGTTTAAACTTTATAGATCGGAGTAAATCCAGCAGTATACAGTTTAGTTTTGATGTTATTTTTTAAAATTATAACAAGTAAATTTTATACAATGCTGTGTGTTACTTACATATGTAATTAGGTCTATTAGATTAACCCTTTGAATATCAGTGTGTTAGCTTAGGCTTCAAAATTGCAATCAATACTAAGTTAAAAACAAAAGAAGGGATTTAATAATGACTGAAGTTGCACTTTCGGCCTATTTGGCATTTTACCTCTATTTAATTATGTTGCTTGTACAGTGGGCTGTGGCTACTTTTAGCAAAGCTAAAGAACCAAATGCTGTACCAGGTAAAATTGACGAGGATTTATCGCACGACAGCTTTATATTTAGAGCACATCGTACGTTTCATAATACGCTTGAAAACAGTGCATTATTTATAGGTACGGTGTTATTTGCGTTTGTAATTAATTATCAAAGCCCGATTTTTGCAATGTGTATTTGGGTGTATTTAATTGCGCGTTTAATTCACATGGCGCTGTACTACGCTATAGCAACGGAGAAAAACCCAAGCCCACGTAGTTACTTTTTTTTAATCGGCGTACTTGCTAATGTGGTTATGCTGATAATGATAGGGTTAAGGCTAATCTCTTAATTTATAAAAAAGTTATAAAATTTATTTATAACGATAAAAAAAGCGAAGAGCCTTTAAGGCATCTTCGCTTTTTTGTTTAAAGTAGAAGCAGAATAAAACTACCTCTACCGTAATGTAATATTAATGGCTAATCGACGCCTATAAACCCGCCTGTTTGGTGTGTCCATAGGGCTGCGTATATTCCACACTTAGCGATTAATTGTTCATGAGTGCCTTGCTCAACTACGCCGCCGTCATCAAGTACAATTAATCTATCCATTTGTGCAATGGTTGATAGCCTGTGCGCTATGGCAATAACTGTTTTACCTGTCATTAAATCATCAAGACTTGCCTGAATTGCGGCTTCTACTTCTGAGTCGAGTGCGCTGGTGGCTTCGTCGAGTATAAGTATGGGGGCATTTTTAAGTAGTACACGTGCAATAGCAATACGTTGGCGTTGACCGCCTGAAAGCGTAACACCGCGTTCGCCCACTTGTGCATCAAAGCCTTTATTGCCTTTGCTGTCGACCAAGTCGTTTATAAACTCAAGCGCCTTAGCTTGTTTGGTCGCGTTGATCATCTCATCGTGGGTTGCATCGGGGCGACCGTACAAAATATTGTCTTTTACTGAGCGATGAAGCAAGGAGGTATCTTGCGTTACCATTGCTATGTAGCGGCGTAGGCTTTCTTGGCTAACGTCTGTGATGTTTTGCCCATCAATTTTTATTGTTCCAGAGTCGGTATCGTAAAAGCGCAGTAATAAGTTAACAAGTGTTGATTTACCCGCGCCAGAGCGACCGACTAAACCAATTTTTTCGCCAGGTTTAATATTTAAGTTTAAACCGTTCATTACAGGGCTGCGATTAGTCTCTTTTGCAGCTTTGCCGTAGTTAAAGTGTACGTTGTTAAACTCAATAGCACCTTGGCTTACGTTAAGCGTATCAGCATTTGGTTTATCGGCAACTTCGATAGGGTTCGACAGTGTTTTCATACCATCGGCTACGGTGCCAATGTTTTCGAACAAGCTGCTTATTTCCCACATGATCCACTGCGCCATACCGTTTAATCTAAGCGCTAAGCTAACAGCAACAGCAATAGCTCCGGCGCTAATTACGCTAAGCGACCATAAATAAAGTGATACAGCGGCAACCGAAAATACTAATAGGTAATTTAAGCTTTGAATAACAAAGTTTAAACTGGTTACTAAGCGCATTTGCTTGTACACAGGCTGTAAAAATACATCCATGCTTTGTTTTGCGTATTGCTCTTCACGCTGGGTATACGAAAACAATTTAATAGTTGAAATGTTAGTGTAACTATCAACAATACGACCAGTCATTTCTGAGCGCGCATCGGCTTGTGAGCTGGCAATTTTTTTAAGGCGCGGTACAAAGTAAAGTTGCACGCAAATGTATAAAACCAACCAAACTAATAAAGGGATCATTAAGCGCCAATCAGCTTCGGCAACTAAAAATACCATTGAGCCAAAATAAACCACGATATACATTAATACATCGAGTAGTTTGGTCACTGTTTCGCGAACGGCTAAAGAAGTTTGCAGTACTTTAGTGGCTATTCTTCCTGCAAATTCATTTTGATAAAAGCTAACACTTTGGCGCAGTAAATAACGATGTGCTAACCAACGAATTGACATAGGATAATTGCCAAGCAATGCTTGGTGCAAAATAGCAGAATGGAAAAAGACAACAATGGGCAATACTAATAACAGCATGACAGCCATTTTAATAAGTTCAGACTTTTGCTCTATAAACAAAGTTTCGGGCGTGTAGGCGGTTAACCAATCAACGAGTTGGCCCATGTAGCTAAATAAAGAAACCTCTAAAATAGCGAGCATGGCGGCACTGATTGACATAAGCAGCAACGACAGTTCCATTCCTTTGGTGTAGTGGCGACAAAAAGCAAATAAAGTAGAAGGCGGCTGAGTGGGTTGGTCCTCAGGAAATGCTTTTGTCATTTTTTCAAATAATCGATACATTTTAAAAACTTAAATGGCAAATAATGACGAGTATCATACCATTTAAGTATTTTTAAATGCAGGTTTGTAGGGCACTAATTATGAGTATTATTCTTATTTATTGCGTTGGGTTACTTAGGTTTATTCCTTCGCTCATGTATAAATCGTCATATCTGAGACCACCATTTCCGTAAGGCTTTTTAATTGGGCCTGTATTACAGTTTGCTAAAAAGTATATAAGAGGTTGTTCGCGCTTCATTCTAAATTGTGCATTTTTATATACCAGCGTTTGACTGTTAAACTCACCACCTTTTACGTAAACATCATATTGCTGACCTTGCTCTGAGGCTGCTGCGTTATTAACAACGTACCATACGTCGTACCAAGTATTTGTTTGCAGAGGTTTAGCTGACTGTTTTGTAGTGTAGTTTTGAATGTTGCTATATCCGCTGTCGGTTTTAACCATTAAAGCGCCATCGTTTACAAACCCGTTTGATTCTGTTTTATCGGTTACGCGAAGTGTTGGCTCAAACGCATCGTACGCATGTTTATTTATTAGCGCTGGAGAAAGGTTACTCAATCCAAAAGCATGGTTATTAGGAAACGCAGCCACGTTTATACGCATATAAAATGTGTAGGTGGCGCCAACTTCAACCGCTTGTGGAAGTTTTGTATAAGAAAGCGCTTTACGATTTCCAACAATGCCATCGCGTGCAGGCTTTTTTAGTAAATAATGATTTATTGATGAGTTTGTTTGTTCTGGTTGTATAACCGTGATTTGAGGGTTTTTGACCTGTGGCTTAGTTTCATTTTGGGTATCGACACTTTGCCAGTCGCTAAGAGAGTTTTCAAAATTATCAATAAGTAGCCAATCGCTCGATGTATTTTTTTGAATGGTTGAACACGACGCTAACGCGCTTAACAAACATAAAAGTGACATGTGTTTAAAATGCATAATTGGGTCTCAGTAAGTTTAGATGTTTTTGGTTAACCAATTATTGTTTTGGCTATAACTTTAAAGTAAAGGTTATGTAACCAATTTAATGTTTTTATGTCAATCACTAAAACAAAAGTTATGGTTTAATAGAGCTTGAGAAATATAATGTTGTTATTGTATTTATAAAATCAACTCAGCAAATTTTAACTGAGTATAAAAATAATTTAATAGTTAGGATGTATATGTATACGGGTTCGTGTTTGTGTGGTGAAGTAAACGTTGAAGTGTCGGGCAGTATAACCAGCATTATTCATTGTCATTGTTCACTGTGCAGAAAAAACAGCGGGACTGCATTTGCAACCAATGGCTTTGTAAATACAAGTGACTTTACAATAACAAAAGGTCAAGAACGACTCAGTGAATATAGTTTTAAAGCAGGGCGCACACGTTATTTTTGTAGATGTTGTGGCTCGCCTGTTTACAGTAGCAACAGTGATGACAAAAGCAGAATACGAATTCGTTTAGGAATATTTGATAGCGATATTACTGAGCAGGTTTTATCGCATAATTTTGTTACGTCTAAAGCTAACTGGGAGAAGTTAGAAACAAGCTTACCGTGCTATGAAAAACATGAACCTGGGCGGTAAAGCGTTTCATTCAATGTGGTAAATGCTATTAATACTTTTATAAAGGTCTGGCGCAAAGTTTATAAACACCGGTGAGTTTTGTATTTCATCAACGTTTATATGCATTAATGTTTGCTGGCTTAGTATGATCACTATATTTTTGTATTCGTTAAACTCTATTATCGCTAAGCACTTAAAATGTTGCCTTAAAAGTACTAAAAGCATTTGCAGCTCTTGGCCAGTTTGTGGGTTTAAATTAATGATTACTTGCGTATTTTGCTCACTGCAGCGATTTATATTTTGCCAAAAGCTATCGCTGGTTAAAAAAGGCTGATGATATTCACCACTAAAAATATCGATAGTGATTACGTTAAAGTGATCAGGGCATTGGGTAATATATTGTTCGGCGCATTGTAAATAGCTGCTGTGCTTAATTGGTAACTTAAAGTGCTGTGCAGCAATTAAGGCAATGTTTGGGTTTATTTCTACCGTGTTAAATGTATTGATGGTGTTTATGTAAGGCGTACTACTTTGCAAGTGATACATAATTCGCTCAAACCCTGCAGTGCCTAAACCTAAATTTAATATATTTAGTGTATCTACCGGTTTAAGTAAAAATAACATCATACATTGGTTTACAGGTACTATTACTTGCTCTGGGTGCGTAAGGTTCATAACGCCTTGAATTGTTATGTCTTCATTGGTTTTTTGTGCAAGCGTTAACCACCGATATTCTTTATTTTGATACACGCATACGGGGCCGTACGCGCTTTGCTGCGACTCAATAAGGTTACTTTTAATTGTATCTTCTTTTAGCTGACGCATAACTTAAACTATTAATGTATACACAATTACAGTGTGCCACGAAAATCGCATTTTTTTATAGATTATTGTGTAACAAGGTTTGTAATTTAACCTCTAAATATAATATTGTATTAGCAATTAATTACTTAGACGTTATTCAAGGATTGGAAATGGGATTGATTCTAGGGCCTGCTGTTTTAGCGTGGTTTGCGGTATTTATCTATTCTTTACGATTAGGGTATGTGCTTATTTGTAAAAATATGAGCGTATTAACCACAGTGTCTACTTTTGCAATTAGTATTGTTGGTATGTTGGCTTTTATGACGTATGGATATAGGCAGTTTGTAAACAATACCTCAGTTTGGGCATTTGAGATCCCAAGTTACTTTTTATTTAGCAAAATAGCTTTTATAGGTGTGTTGAGTGGTTTTTTACTTAACTACTATATTAAGCCTGAAAATAGTTCGGAGTTTTTGAGCTGTTTAGCATTTGTATTAATATTTATGTTTTCTGCTGGTGTGCTTGCAAGCTTAGGAGGACATGAGGCCTTTTTGAAAGAATTTGATATTAAAACCACTCATTAAAAGTATGCATAATAAATTTTGGCCCAGTACCTATAAAAGGTAGTGGGCTTTTTACTATCCTAATAACCTCTTGTAAATGCGCTTTAGCGTGATCCTTTCTGCATCTACCTCAAATGTATTGCCATAAAATCTTAGTTAAGTAATGGTTACACTATAATAATTAGGAGCTAATAGATGCTTAAAACACCTTTGAAAATCACAACAACGTTACTTAAATTTACTGCAATTGCAGGCGCCTGCACACTTGCATTATCAGCACATGGGAAAACACAACTTCAATACACAGAACAGCAAAAATTACATGATATAGCAGCTCAAGTATCAGCCGAACGTATTGGTAGTGACATTCAAACGCTGGTGGATTTCGGTACTCGCCATACGCTTTCAGAAACTAAATCGGATACTCGAGGCATTGGTGCGGCTAGGCGCTGGATAAAAAATGAATTTGAAAAAATATCCGCGCAGTGTGGCGGTTGTTTGGAAATCATTGAAGTAAAGGACACTATATCGGGCGAAAAACGCATTCCTAATCCTGTTGAAGTGGTTAACATTGTGGCTATTCAACGAGGGTCAAGCGAACCTAATCGCATGGTGATTATGTCGGGTGATATAGATTCTCGTGTAAGTGATGTTATGGACTTTACGAGTGATTCACCTGGGGCAAATGATAACGCATCAGGTGTAGCGGGAGTAATTGAAGCTGCTCGTGTTTTAAGTAAATACAAATTTAATGGTTCGGTAGTTTACGCGGCGCTTTCGGGCGAAGAGCAGGGTTTGTTTGGTGGAAAAATATTAACGGCTTATGCGCAAAAGCATGACTGGCAAGTTCATGGCGTTTTAAACAACGATATGATTGGCAATATTACCGGTATTAATGGGGTAACTGATAATACAACTGCGCGTATATTTTCAGAAGGTACCCGTGTTGTAGAAACAAAAGAGCAAGCTAATACTCGCCGCTTTACGGGTGGTGAAGTTGATTCGGCGAGTCGAAATTTAGCGCGCTACATAGATACTATTGCTGACAGATACATTCCTAACCTAGATACAATGCTTGTATATCGATTAGATAGATTTGGCCGTGGTGGGCATCATCGTCCATTTAATGATGCAGGTTTTGCAGCAGTGCGTATTATGGAAACTAACGAGCACTACGATCGTCAGCATCAAGATTTACGCACTGAAAATGGCGTTGAGTATGGCGATACTATTGAAGGCGTTGATTTTGGTTATACAGCTAAGTTAACTTCACTTAATGCGGTAACGATGG
The DNA here is from genome assembly GCF_014163835.1 of Pseudoalteromonas sp. SR43-5. Classification (NCBI taxonomy): domain Bacteria; kingdom Pseudomonadati; phylum Pseudomonadota; class Gammaproteobacteria; order Alteromonadales; family Pseudoalteromonadaceae; genus Pseudoalteromonas; species Pseudoalteromonas sp. SR43-5. The sequence continues at coordinate 19,467 of NZ_JACJEA010000044.1, read as the reverse complement.
CATCTATGGCGTGGGCGCCCGCACCACCAAAAGAAGTTAAAATAAAGGGAGCTGTTACAGCTGATACGTCGTTTTCATGGCAACAAAGCAGTGATGAAAATATTGCTGGCTATAAAATTTATTGGCGTTACACGAGCGAGCCGCAATGGCAGTTTAGCAAATACGTTGGTAAGGTTTCACAGTACACACTTAAAAACGTAGTGATTGATAATTATTACTTTGGTGTAGCCTCTGTCAGTAAAGACGGTGTTGAGTCGCCAGTAGTATTTCCGGGTGATGTGGGTTCGTTTGATCACAATATAAAATAATAGTTTGGCTAAAAACACAGCAAACAGAGCGCTTTAAGGTGCAAATGACCGTTTTATACTTGCACCTTATTTACTAAGTCCTTAGAGTGTTAAAAAGAAGTAAAAGGTTAATAAAAATGCAGCAACAAGAAAAAAAGCCGTTAACAGCAAAAGAACAAGTTATAACTGATGAGCAAAGAATGCAGTGGCAACGCGAATGTTTTCAAACAGCGCAAAAGCATTTAGCCGAAAAGGGCATTATGCCAAAATCAGTAGTTGATAAAGACAGTCGATTTTTAGCACCACTTTGTGCAATGTGGAAATTTAAAGCACAGAACGGTAAAACATATTGGGTAGTAACAGGGCGGTTACCTACAGATCATGCTGAAGTAAGTGCAGCTACAGATGCTCGTGATGCAATGCGTTACTTTTCTTTGCAGTGGCAATTAAAAGCGGATCAGATTATGAGTACAGGCGCGCGTGATAAAACACAGGTAGACTTTGCTAACTTACTTATCAATAGAGCCCATGGCTTGTACGAAATGTATGATAATGAGCCGCTGTGGGCAAATGAGGCAAAGTAACGACGGTTTGGGTTAAGTAAAAAAGTAGAGGGTGATAGCTTATTTATCGCCCTTCTCTTTATCTAATGGACAAGTGTGAAGGGAGTAGTATTAAACGCCGAAACAGGGCATTGCATACGTTGCCTAGGAATTCCCGCCTCCATAAATACATTCCCTTGCTGAATAAAGCCATTGCGCTTAAAACGCTCTACTTCATTTAAAATACAATTAATGCTTACTTCTTCAATACCTTGGTTTGACGCTAATTCTACAATAAAGTTGAGAAGCGATTTATATACTTTGCGATTACGGTGCTCAGGTAATACAGCTATTCTGCCGATTAAGCCATCTTTACATAATCTACCTGTTGCTATTGGGCAGTTTGCATCGTCTGTAACAAGTACATGTAATGCAATTTTATCTAGGCTATCAAATTCGATATGCTTGGGGATATGTAACTCGTAAACAAAAACTCGCTCTCGAATTTTTTGTAGCATATCTTTTTTTATATCCCATTCAACCTTATCAACCAGATAGCCCATTGCAAACTCCTATTGATACCAAATTAGAATGAGTAAGCAATCACAGCAAAATTATTTAAGCCAATATCAGATGAAAATTAAAAATTTTAACTGACCTGTATACATAATATCTTACGCTGTAAAATGCTCATCATTATTAATATAATTGGTATTATTACTCGTGGTCTATATTAAACCAGATCCCCTCATTAACAAGTGTAGTAAAAGTTTGAGTAAAAACTAAACTTGGCTTTGTTAAATTTAATGCTGAACTTTCAAACTCAGTATGATCGGTAAGTAGTTTAACCGCCGCTAAGTCGGTTAACGGCATAGCGTAATTTTCGCCATTTACACTTAGTAAAACTTCTGTATCGAGTTGCTGATAAATAGCGCGTGTGCCACCTAAGCGTTCAAACACTGCTTCTTCATTACTTAAATCATCGCTTATTTGCTCTGACGTAAATGGAGGCTCTACTGGCGCTAAATCCATTTCATGTTTGGGCTGACTAAGCGTTGAGCCTAGCCATTGTTTAAATAAATCGTCATTTTCTAAAAGTGCCGCCATCAATGTTTTAACTTTATCAACTTCAAGGTTTGTAAGTTCACCCTTTGATTTTCTTAATGTGATGTTGTGATCGGTATAACGTTTTTGTCCGCTTTCGGTATCAATAATATGATCGGCAAAGCTCGACAATAAATCTTGTTGGTTTGGCGCCCTAAAACCAACTGAATAATTTAGTGCATTTTCTACAGCGTAACCTTCGTGAGGGCACCCTGGTGGAATATATAAAATATCGCCAGGCTCTAATAAGCAATCGATTACGGCTTCAAATGCTTCTACTTGCAGTAATTTTTTGTTTTGAGCAAACTGCTTAAGTGTTGGATCGGGCAGACCTACGCGCCAATGACGTTTACCTTCGCCTTGAATAATAAATACGTCATATTGGTCTAAATGTGGGCCAACACCACCATTAGGCGTTGAATAGCTAATCATTAAATCATCTATGCGCCAGTTTGGAATAAACCTAAATGGCTCTAGTAGTTGTGCAGCTTCAGGATGCCAATGATCAACAGCTTGCACTAATAAGGTGGCATTTTCGTCTGTTAACTTTTCAAAGTCTTCAAATGGACCTTGGTGCGTTTGCCAATCATTTTTATGATTGGTGATAATACGTGACTCTATGCTTTCTTCCATTGCGAGACCGGCAAGTTCATTAGCATCAAGTGGGTCTTGAAAATCAGCAAAACCTTGTTTGATTAAAAGCGGCTTTTTTTGCCAAAAATGGCTTAAAAACTCTTGCTCAGACAAATTATTTATTTTTAAATGATACATACATTATGCCTACTAGTTAGTGCAATGGGGTTAAAACAAAAAAAGCGAAAGGATGATCCTTTCGCTTTTTAAAAGAGCAATTTAGTTTTTAAACTAAATCATCAATAAACTCAACAGCACGACCAATGTAATTAGCAGGTGTTAGTTTTTTCATTTCTACTTTAGCGTGCTCTGGAAGGTCAAGACCATCGATAAAGTCAGCCATTATTTCTTGATTTACACGTTTGCCGCGTGTTAAATCTTTAAGTTTTTCGTATGGCTTTTCAATACCATATTTACGCATAACTGTTTGAATCGGCTCGGCTAGCAATTCCCAGTTTTGATCAAGCTCGTCAGCTAAACCTTGCTCGTTTACTTCAAGCTTGCTTACACCTTTAAGTGTTGATTGGTATGCAATGATCGCATAACCCATACCTACACCTAAGTTACGTAATACCGTTGAATCGGTAAGGTCACGCTGCCAGCGAGAAACTGGTAATTTTTGTGCAAGATGAGCAAAAATAGCGTTTGCTAAACCTAAGTTACCTTCTGAGTTTTCAAAATCAATTGGGTTAACTTTATGCGGCATTGTAGATGAGCCAATTTCGCCCGCAATTGTTTTTTGCTTAAAGTGATTAAGTGCGATGTAACCCCACATGTCACGGTCAAAATCGAGCAAAATAGTATTAAAACGTGCAATTGCGTCAAACAACTCTGCAATATAGTCATGCGGTTCAATTTGTGTAGTAAATGGGTTAAGTGTTAAACCTAAGCTTGATACAAATTTATCTGCGTGAGTATGCCAGTCGTAATCTGGGTATGCACTAAGGTGAGCGTTGTAGTTACCAACAGCACCGTTAACTTTACCTAGCATTTCTACTTGAGCAATTTGGTCTCGTTGACGCTTTAAACGCATGTATACGTTAGCAAACTCTTTACCCATCGTTGATGGTGTAGCTGGTTGCCCGTGCGTACGAGTCATCATTGGGATTGCTTTGTACTCAATCGCTTTTTCTTTAATTGCGCTTAAAAGCTCATCGCAATAAGGAAGCAAAACCTTGTTACGTGCTTCGCTAAGCATTAAACCATGAGATAGATTGTTAATATCTTCTGAAGTACAAGCGAAGTGAATAAATTCATTGATTGCATGAAGCTCACTGTTATCGGCTACTTTTTCTTTTAATAAGTATTCAACCGCTTTAACATCGTGGTTTGTAGTGCGTTCAATATCTTTAACGCGCTGTGCATCAGCTTCGCTGAAGTTATCTACAATGGCGTTTAGAAGTGCATTAGCTTCTTCGCTAAATGCAGGTACTTCTTTTATATCGCTTGCTGCAGCTAACGCTTGCAACCAACGCACTTCAACAATTACGCGGTATTTAATTAAGCCAAATTCGCTGAAAATACTGCGTAGTTCAGTGGTTTTGCTGCCGTAGCGACCATCCACTGGAGAGATAGCCGTTAACGCTGAAAGCTCCATAATAACTCCTAAATTTTAGTTTGAACGATAGTTAAATTTTTGTTTTAGCAATGGCGAGTATTTTTCTTTTTGCAAAGAAAAAGTGACGGCGTTTACCGCCCATTTGTCGCCATAATACTGCACTTCTAATGCCGGCTAATAATAACGCACGGATTTTATTTTGAGTGAGCTGCTGTTTTAATAACTCGGGTTTACCATAAACCTGTATTCGGTGCCCAAGGGGGCTCAGCACCGACGAGTATATATCTGCTAAACCGGCAACAACGCTCTCGTCGGTAATAGCAAAATGATCTAAACGACGATGAATATCATCAATTCGTTTGCCTAATTCGTTTAAGCTTTTGTCGTTTGCACTTAGTGCTCGCTCAAGCTGCATCAAACCACCTACGTATTTTACTATTTCAACATCTTTTTGAGCGCCAGCAGTTAGCTGCGCCATTAATGTTCTATAGCCATCACGTAAGTTGTCAGTACCTTGGTAAACATCTTCTGGCGATGCCGGTGATGTTTGAATAATGCTTGAAAGTAATACTTCTAAGTCGTGCTCATTATTACTGCCGTACTGGGCAATTTTTTGAACTTGCTTAGCAACCTGGCACATGGCGGCAAGCGCCATGACTTGGTGTTCATTCATTACTTAATCACCGAGTCAATAATACCACCACCTAAACACACATCTTCTGCATAAAATACAGCAGATTGACCAGGCGTAACTGCTTTTTGTGGTTCATCAAATAATACACGAGCCATGCCGTCTTCACCTACAAGTAGGGTACAGCTTAAGTCTTCTTGGCGGTAACGTGTTTTAACTGTGCAGCGAGTGGTACCTTTAGGGCCAACGCGGTCTACCCAATGTAATTGGTTTGCATTAAGACCATTACTGTATAGGCGAGGGTGATCTTTGCCTTGGCCAACAACAAGTACGTTACGTTTTAAATCTTTATCAACTACGTACCATGGTTCGCCAGAACCTTCCTTCATACCACCAATTAACAAGCCTTTGCGTTGTCCAAGTGTGTGGTACATTAAGCCTTCGTGCTCGCCTACGTTATTACCGTCAGTGTCTTCGATAACGCCAGGTTGCGCTGGTAAGAACTTTTGTAAAAAGTCTTTAAATTTACGCTCACCGATAAAGCAAATTCCGGTGCTGTCTTTTTTATCGTGAGTGATTAGGTCTTGTTCTTCTGCTATGCGGCGCACTTCTGGTTTTTCGATATCGCCTACAGGGAATAACGTTTGGCCAATATGTTCATGGCTTAGGGTATATAAGAAGTAGCTTTGATCTTTATTGTTATCAAGTCCGCGACACATTACGTATTTGTCATCGCGAAGTTCACGGCGAACGTAGTGTCCGGTTGCAATAAAGTCAGCACCGAGTGCTTGAGCCGCAAATTCTAAAAAGGCTTTAAATTTAATTTCTTTATTACACATTATATCTGGGTTTGGCGTACGACCCGCTTTGTACTCTGCTAAAAAGTACTCAAATACATTATCCCAGTATTCAGCAGCAAAGTTTACTGTGTGAAGCTCAATGCCTAATTTGTCGCACACGGCTTGTGCATCTTTTAAGTCATCAGCGGCGGCACAGTATTCATCATTGTCGTCTTCTTCCCAGTTCTTCATAAACAGGCCTTCTACTTGGTAGCCCTGTTGTTGTAATAAATATGCAGATACAGAAGAATCAACACCGCCGGACATGCCAACAATGACTTTAATGTGACTATTTTCGCTCATGAATAATTTCGCTTATACAGATTGCTGTTAACTTGGAAAGGCCGCGATTATAGCATGTATTTTGTTTGTGCTTAAAGAGCGTAGGGCGGCAAAGGACATAATTTGTCACTATTTTATTTGTATAACAAATAGCAAACTAGACTTAAACGCATTATCAGGCTGTAACTTTAGTAATATTAAAGTGATCTTTACTAATAAATTAAGACTATAGAATAATTCATGTAGTTATTGAGTTTTATTAATAGTATTTTCTTTTAAAACTACTAGAGTAAATATACACTTAATAAAAATAAAATAGTGGTGAGTATATGAATGTAAACCACTTTAAAGCCGCTTGAAATATAGTCAATGGAATGAATATATGAATTATGCCTATCAAATAAACAAGATAAATTCTTTAGTTGAGCATTACACACGAAAACCTGATTTTGTGGATAGCGAATTACTTTCTAGCAAAACGACAGAGTTTAAAAAATCAGCCTATCATCTTTTTTATGAGTTAATAAAACTCAAAAACCCTCATATTTACCAAGAGCCAAACCATGTACATGAGTTATTTAGCTTAATAAAAGGTTCAACAGTTAAAAAAAACGTTGAGTTAAAGGTGCTTGATCATGTAGAGCACTGGTGGCTTGAATGGTATTTCGCTTTAGAAATGGACGAAAAGCTTAGTATAGAAAAAAATGATATGCCAATGAGTTACTTACCTCAAAGTACACTCAACCCTATGCGCAAACATGAGATAAGTCACTACGCTAGGTTATTTACCGTTTTGCCAATGCCAGTATGTAATGTATGTGCCAAGACGGGTGATATTTTGAAAGTTAATCAACGTTTTGTAGATGTTTTTGGTTATACAGTAGAAGATGTGCCAAATCTTAAATCATGGTGGGAAAAAGCGTATCCAGATCCCCAATATAGAGCACTTGCAAAAGAGCTGTGGCAAGACTCACTTGAAAAGGCACTAAGTAACAATAACGACATACCCGCAAATAACTATCGAGTTTCTTGTCGTGATGGCTCACAAGTGATGATGGAAATTTCAGGGATTGATATAGGTGAAGAGTTTTTAGCTGTTTTTAATGATGCAACAGAGCGCTTAGAAGCAGAAGATATACTCAGGGATATGGCCTTTTTGGATGCATTAACCAAAATTGCGAATAGGCGTCGGTTTGATGAAAAGCTAACGCATGAGTTTGAACGAGCAAAAGAATGCGAAGGCATGCTATCGATGATTATTATTGATATTGACCATTTTAAGCAATTTAATGACCGGTATGGGCATGTAGCGGGCGATACGTGCTTATATGACGTGGCTCAAAAAATTGCTTCAACGGTTAGTCGCCCAGAAGATTTTGTGGCTCGCTATGGTGGAGAAGAATTTGTTGTTTTACTTCCACAAACGGATAGGCAAGGAGCGTTGTTTATAGCTGAGCAAATACAAAAAGCTGTAGAAAGCTTAGCTATTGCTCACCAGGATAGCTTTACCGGATTTTTATCTATAAGTATGGGTATTAATACCATCAGCAACTATACAAATAGTAATGAAGTCAGCTTTGTTAAAGCCGCTGATAACGCCCTGTATTATGCTAAAAAACAAGGGCGTAATTGTATAGCGCTAAGCTCTGAGTAAATCAATTGTAAATGGTTTCTAAGCTTAACGCTGGTCGATTCAGGCTGTCGTTAATACACTTGAGCACTAAAGGGCTCCTAAGCGGTAATGATTTTATTTGCTCTAATGTATGCCAATTAGCACTGATAATGTCAGAATCTATTGGTGTTGGTGCTTTTATATTATTAGGCGCTTCAAATAAAAAGCAGAATCGCAAATAGTGCACTCCATTTTCGGCATGCAAATTATACACACCTAAAAAGCCGACTGGCTCAAGCGCTAAGCCTGTTTCTTCTAGTAGCTCTCTGCTTGCAGCTTGTGCAAGTGTCTCATTTTGCTCTAAATGACCCGCAGGTTGATTGTAACAAATTTGCTTTGTAAATTTATCGCGCTCTTTTACAAGTAAAAACTCATTTTGCTTTTTTACTATTGCTGCAACCGTGACATGCGGTTTATGCATCAACTACGCCTTTAATTACTTTGTATTCACCACAATTAATATCATCCAACGTATAGTTGCCAATGCTATAGCGGATGAGGCGAAGTGTAGGGTGTCCAATATGCGCGGTCATTCGACGAACTTGTCTGTTTCTACCTTCATTAATGGTAATACTTAGCCAAGTGGTAGGGATTGCTTTTCGCTCGCGTACAGGGGGATTACGCGCCCAAATTGTTGGCTCATCAATTATTTTAACGTTAGCGGGGAGTGTAAGCCCGTCTTTAAGTTCTACGCCATTACATAAATCATTAATTGATTCACTCGTTGGTTCACCCTCAACTTGTGCCCAGTAGGTTTTATTCGTTTTTTTATCAGGAGCAGTTAAGGTGTTTTGTAGTTTCCCACAGTTTGTTAAAAGCAATAAACCCTCACTGTCTCTGTCTAACCTTCCTGCTGCGTAAACTTCTTTAATAGGTATAAACTCTGCAAGCGTTTTTCTGTCTGCGTCATCCGTAAATTGACATAGCACATCAAACGGCTTGTTGAATAACACAATTTTTCTGTCTTTAGATGCTATTTGCGGCTTTACTTCTCTTTTACCAGATGGCGTTTTGTTAAGTGCACTGCGTGAATAAGTACGCCCAGTACTTCTTTTTGGCTTGGCTTGTGTTGCTTGATTATTGCCTGATTTGGCTCTCATTATATGCACCTAGCTGGTTTTGGTAATCCGGCAATTTTTGTTGCTTGCTTGGCTGGGCCTTTAGGAAATAATTTATATAAATAAAGGCTATTTCCTTTATCTTCACCGAGTGCTTTAGCCATTGCTTTTACAAGCATTCTAATTGCCGGGCTGGTGTTATATTCAATGTAAAAACCACGAACAAAGTTAATAACTTCCCAGTGCTGCTCACTAAGTGTGATGTTTTCTTGAGTAGCAATTACAGTTGCCAGCTCCTTTGACCATAAAGTATGGTCGAGCAAGTAGCCTTGTTTGTCGGTTTCAATCTGTTGGTTGTTAAATTCAAGCATGAGTTACCACGTAATGGATTGGTTAGTTGATAAAGTGAGTGCCACAAAGTCTTCATAGCTAATTGCTTTATCGTTATCTGCTAATTTTATTGCACGTACTTGCGCGTCTTGTTCAAGTATTAGCAGTGTATCTGCAAATTGCCTAAATTGTTTTTTTGCAAAGCAGGCATCACCAACAAGTAGTACCTTATCGCCTGATAAAATTAAATTCTCAAGCTGATTTGCCGAGTAATAGTTAAGCGGCTTTGAAAAAATATGTAACGTACTCATAGGTTCACCACATGTTGCTGCGCTTTAATTAGTGTTTGTTGTTGACTAAAGTTAAGAGCTTTTGCCTCTATGAGTAAATCATGTTTATTTAAACCATAATCAAGCAATGATTTTTCACACACGAAAATGTTTTCAACATCATAAATTTCGAGTGTTTTAATATTTTTAAAAAGGTCTTTTAAGCCAATATTGTTTGGTTGCTGATGCTTTTTTAAAGCTAAAACGGCGGGGCCGCTAAACAACCAACTTACATTTTGGTCAACAGCAGCAAAAATCAATGTCATATCTAGTGCATCACGAATATTTAAATCGTCAAATGGGCTGCACTGACTCATTACTAATACGTTTATCATTTAAATTGCACCCATTTATCTGCGTCGCTTGCAAGCATTGCAAATTCAGCTAACCCTGCGACTTTAAATACACCTGTGTTTTTAATATCTAACCCGCGCTTTTGCGCGGCGGTAACACACAGCATTAAATTTAGTTTTTGATCAGCGAGTTGCTGCCAAAGTGCTGAAATTTGAAGTTCGTCTGAGGATAAATCAAAGTGGGTAGATGCATGATAAATACCTTGCTGGTATAAAAAAATAGCATCAATGGTGTGCCCTTGGGCTAAACATGCATTCGCAAATTTAACTATGCGTTGCGTGGTATCGTGATCGGATGGTGGTGTATGTAATGAAAGAACAAAGCGTGCCAAAACAATTCCAATAAAAAAGCCCCAATAAAGGGGCTATTTTAACAGAACTATTTAATTAGTCATCACTTGCGCCAAGTAGAGCAAGCAAAGAAGTAAATAAGTTATATACGCTTAGGTATAAAGACACTGTTGCGCGAATGTAGTTAGTTTCACCACCGTTTATGATTCGGCTTGTATCAAATAAAATCAAACCAGACATAATCAGTACAACTGCTGCATTAAGCACCATAAACATCAATGAACTGCCAATAAAAATATTAACGATGCTTGCTACAATCACAACGATTAAGCCAACAGTTAAAAAGCCACCCATGAATGAGAAGTCTTTTTTAGTATTTAGTGCATAAGCAGATAAACCAAAAAAGATAAGCGCTGTAGAACCTAAGGCTTGCATAATAAGCATTGGGCCATTAGGTAATGCGGCATAATGGTTAAGCAATGGACCTAAGCCTGCACCCATTAAACCTGTGAAAGCAAACACCCAAAATACACCAGATGCTGTATCTGCTTTTTTATTTACAACAAATAATAAACCGAACGAAACGAGTGTAAACACAATTCCCATAAAGTAAGGTAATTGTAGTGCCATTGAAATACCGGCTGTAACTGCACTAAATGCAAGTGTCATAGCTAGTAAAAAGTAGGTGTTTTTAAGTACCTTGTTTGTTTCAATGGTAGACATTACCGGTTTCGCGGTATTGTACGATTGATTAAACGCCATTGTAGAGCTCCTTTAAGTGAAACGTGTGTGTTTCGATAATTTAACTAAAATTAGATTACCAACTCTTATATGTTTGGGCAAACCTTTGTAGATCAATAGAGTTAAATATTTAAATAAAAGTATATTAATGGCTAAATTAAAAACATTTTGTTTTAACTTTAAACAAATCAATTGTTTTTTAGGCACTTAAACAATTAATTTAAAAAAAAGCTTCACAAAAGGGATGGGTTTCCCTATTATGCAGGCCGTGCGGAGAGATGGCAGAGTGGTCGAATGCACCGGTCTTGAAAACCGGCATGGGTTTATAGCCCATCTAGGGTTCAAATCCCTATCTCTCCACCACTTATTTAATAAGTGTGTGGTAATTAAAATATCATTCATTTAAATAGTTATTAGTACACTCTTACTTTTAACTTAGCAGTATCGGAGAGATGGCAGAGTGGTCGAATGCACCGGTCTTGAAAACCGGCATGGGTTTATAGCCCATCTAGGGTTCAAATCCCTATCTCTCCACCATATAACAGAATAGCCCGCTAACTTAGCGGGTTTTTTTGTGTTTGGAACAATATCAGTACACTTATACCAACCCGCAATAATACTTAATCATTTTGCGTGGCTAAACGTGTCGCTCCCTGCGTTAAAAAATTCTCATTTTGAACAACTAAATAGCGAATTTATTGGCTAGCTGTAAACACGTTTATCCGCCCTCTAAATAGATCACTTAATTAAGCGAATTGGTATTACATCTCTTATCTCTTATTAGTAAAACCTTAAAAGCAGATAGAATTGCTCACACATCATCTTCTGATGTTAAAAAACGTTGATGTTCTCTTCCTATTTTTGTTTTTAATAAAACGACCATCACAAAAAACTTTAAATGAGTTGGAATGCACATATTAATGTGTGTTATTTTTAAATATTGGTGGATTAAAGGTATGCAAAATAGGATGTTGTGGCTCAAAGATGATCTAGATTCGAGAAAGTTAGTTGTATATCGTGCCGTCATGTTTTCGTTTATAACGCTTTTTGTACTTTTTGTATTTCAACCTTTTGGCACTTCAAGCGATACCGAGTCTTACAAGTTTCTGCGACTTTTTGGCTATGGGTTAGTAACCTTTTGTGCTTTGCTATTGTCAGGTTTCATAGAAATAGTGTTACTTAAGTTTAAGCTAAGTAAATTAAACCGTTTAATTATTATTCCTATCACATATATTTTAATTACTGCGATATTCAATCATGGGTATTTTGTGGTTGCTGTACTTGGATCTTGGCATTGGCAGAATCAATTACTTTTTGTAGGGTATATTTTTTGTATTGGTGTATTTCCTCTTATTTTTTTACTTGTGGTAAATAGGCATGTAATAGATTTAACTAAGCCAAGTACAGTTAGCGTTGCTCAAGAGCAGTTGAGAGAAGTTGAGTTAAAGACAATTACTCTCAAAGGCGATAACAAAAACGACGAAATTAATACGGCTCCTCACCATATTTTATTTATTAAATCTTCAGACAACTATTGTGAAATAACAATACAAGAAGGAGCTTCAACTTCACGTAAACTATTACGTGTATCTCTTAGCGGTTTATTAAAGCAGCTTCCAGAAAAAACAATTATATTACGATGCCACCGTTCTTATGCGGTCAACCTGCAAAACATTCAACACTACAGTGGTAATGCTGGAGGGTTGCAATTATCGCTACATACAATTGATATTAAAATTCCTGTGTCTCGTTCTTATGTAAAAGTAATAAAAGATGCTTTGTCATTAATCCCAAAAACATGTTAATCCCCCCCTAAAACATGGGCTTTATACCTCGTCTTGTAATTGAGACCTAATAGGTCGCTTTGTATTTTTACTATTGCCAAGATTAAGTTGAAATTTACAACTTAACGAGAAAAGTAGATATGAAATACGCTATCAAGGCATTTGTAATAATTTCTATATTTGTATTTTGCCACTATGTAATGAGGCAGTTTTGGGGAGAAGGTTGGTCTAGCTGGTTGTCTGAACTTGATAATCTAACTGGCATTTTATTTACCCCCGCTAAATATACTTTTTTATATGGACCGTTAGTTATTGCGGCTATTATTTTGTTTAAACAAAGTGAGCCTTTTGAAACTATAGGGCTCAATTCCTCTGGTTTTATTAACTATGCACTTGCAGCAATTATTTGTTGTACTCCTATGGCAATAGGTTATGGATTTTTGAGTGATGAACTTAACCTATCAATACCAGCAATAATAACTGGCTCAGTTTATGCGGGTTTTTTTGAAGAGCTAATTTTTAGGGCTGCATTGTTTGGTGTTTTATTTAAATATTGTAGATGGGGCTTTGTGCCTGCGGCATTAATTAGTTCAGTAATATTTGGTCTGGGCCATATTTATCAAGGCAATGATGCGATTTCTGCTTTGATGGCGGTTGCAATCACTACTGTAGCAGGTACATGGTTTGCGTGGCTATATTGTGAATGTGGTTATCGTATTTGGTTTCCTATGTGGATGCATATTTTTATGAATGCAGCTTACGGAATATTTGGTATGTCGGGTGGCGCAGTAGGTGATCTACAAGGTAACTTATTTAAAGCAACAGCCATTGTGTTAAGTATTGTGTATGTTGAGATGCTAATTCGACGAGGAAAGCAGCGCGAAGTTACATTATCAAAATTATTTCAATGCACTAAAAATGGCCTTTACACGCAACAAGCTAGCTTAAACTGAGTGGGAAACGACCATGCTAGAATTATTTATTGTAATAATTATATTTAGCTCACCCTTTTTGATTCTTATTATTACTAAACGTTATTTCTCCTATAAAACTACAATAATGGCAGCGCACGCAAAATTTAAAGGACTAAATAATAACAAGATAACAAAATTAGAGGAACAAACAGCGATGTTGAGCAAAAGGGTAGCAGTGCTTGAGGAAATAGTAACATCTCGCCACTTTGAGTTATCAAATAAAATAGCTAAGTTATAAGCATTTTGATAAGTGTAACCCAAACTTATGAGCCTATTAATAAAGTAATAGGCTCAAACTGCAATAAGGTTTATTTTTAATCATAAATTACGACCATAGTCTCTGTTTCTAACCTTTAGATCTTGGTGCATGCTTTATACATAGAATTTAGATTTGTGTATTAAGGATTTTAAATGAAACATCAGCTAGCAAAAAGCGTAGGGCTTTCGTTATTATCGCCTGTTATTGTAGGCAGTTTACTTGGTGTTTATTACTCACTTACGCTTGAAGGCGAGTTTGTATCAATATTTCTTACCTTATTAATGACTGCTATATCAAATGCACACATAGTAGGTTTAACAATGGCTGCTTTTGTTGTGCCTGGCTATTTACTCATGTTTAAGTATTCTAAAGTTAATTATTCAGGGGTCTTAACTCTTGGATTACTAGGCGGAGCGATATTTAGTTACTTATTAAGTGCCACAACTGGCGAGATATTTTTGATCAATAGTGTAATGTCAGCATTCGCTGCAGGGCTGTTTTTGTTTGGTCTTCGTAAAACGGCAAAAAAATAATCGCAGCATTATTAACCAAGCGCACTGATAAACGGTGTGATTTCCTTTTTTTTACCTCCAAAAGGTTCCAATTTTTCACGACAAAGAGTACCTTTAGCTACTGTATGTTTAATAAGAAGTAGTTTGGTATGCAAAAGCACGATTTTTACCAGTCATTAGTTAAGCAAACTGAATCGCTGATAGCTGGTGAATCCAATGTAATTGCCAATATGGCAAACATAAGCGCGCTGTTATTTACCTCTTTAGAGGATGTAAATTGGGCGGGCTTTTACTTTATGGATTCTCCTACTGAATTAGTACTTGGTCCGTTTCAAGGTAACCCTGCATGCATTCGTATTCCAGTAGGAAAGGGTGTATGCGGAACTGCTGCGGCAACCGTAGAAACACAATTAATTGAAGATGTTCACGCTTTTGACGGCCACATAGCCTGTGATGCAGCGTCTAATTCTGAAGTAGTTGTACCTATCATGAAACATGGTAAAGTATTTGCTGTACTAGACATTGATAGTCCGAGTATTGGTCGATTTGATGCTGACGATAAAGCCGGTCTAGAAGCATTAGTAAAATGCTTAGAGGCGAGCTTGTAATGAAAGATTTGCTAAATGTTCAAGACTACCTATTTGCTGTACAAGATGTTGGCGATTGGGAAGGCGAAGAAGAACATGTAGCGGAAACGCTCAATGATTTGATTCATATTGCATGGGATCGTCTTCCAGATGATTCAGAATGTGAATTTATTGATGAAACAATAAATGGTATTTGGGAACACCTTCGAGGTGATATGGCTGTTATAGAAGCCGATTTCGAAGAGTTGGTCGACTGGGTAACACACTACGTCGATTCGTCCCTTGATGAAAAGATGTGAAAAATAGGTTCTAAAATGGAAACCACAAACAAGCTAAAAGATATTAATGAAGTGTTGGAATTTTTATATCAAGAATTCCCACAATGTTTTAAACAAAAAGATGGCATCAAGCCGCTTAAAGTAGGTATTTTTAAAGATATTGCTGAGCGTATTGAAGGGTCTGAAAAAGTAAGTAAGACTCAAGTTCGTCAAGCGCTTAGAAAATACACGTCTAACTGGCGTTATTTAGAAGCTGTGACCAAGTCAGAGTTTCGTATTGATCTTGATGGTAATCAAGGTGAAAAAGTTGAGCAAGAGCATATCGACCATGCACAAAAAGCATTGGAAGAAAGCCGCGCTAAAATGGCTAAACGCAAAAAACAACAGCGTCCTCGCCAAGATTCTGATTCTAAATCTTTCAAGAAAAAACCAGCTCATGCTAGCAAACCAGGCGATAAAAACGCTCCTGCAGCTAACAAACCTGCTAAAGCAGCGCCGGCTAAGCGTTCAGGAAAAATTGAACCTTTGCCAGCAACTGAGGTCAAGGTTAATAATAAGGTTAAGGTTAAACTTGGCCAAGCACTTGTAAATGCAGTAATAACTGAAGTGAACAAAGACGATGTTCATGTTGAGTTAGTAACAGGTATGCAAGTTAAAACCAAAGCTGACAGCTTATACATTGTTTAAGTTGTAAATAAATTAAGGAGTTGTGTATGAGTAAAAAGTTTACGCTCATTCCGTTAGTTGCTGCCCTGTTTTCAGGTTCATTATTTGCTGCTGTAGAAGCCGTTACTATTGACGATTTACCCCAGCTCAAGCAAGAGAGTCAACATGGTACTGCTAGCAAACGAGTGGCTAGCTTATTTGCTCGTTCACACTATACACCGGTTCAATTTAACGATGAGCTTTCTAGTAAAGTGTACGATCGTTATATCGAATCCCTTGATTTTAATAAAAGCGTTTTCTTAGCCAGCGATATAGCCTCATTTGAGCAATATCGTGATGACTTTGATAACGCTATTACTACCGGTAAATTAGACTTTACGTTTGATATTTTTAACTTAAGTCTTAAACGCCGTTTTGAACGTTACGAGTATTCACTTACTCTGCTTGAAAAAGAGATGACGTTTGATAAAGAAGATGAATACTTTTTTGACCGTGAAGATTCAGCATGGCCTGCGTCACAAGTTGAGCTTGATGAAATTTGGCGTGAGCGTGTAAAGTACGACGCACTGCGTTTAAAAATGACGGGTAAAGATTGGGAAGGCATTAAAGAGGTGCTGACCAAACGCTACAAAAATGCAGAAAAACGTTTAGTACAATCAAATTCAGAAGATGCTTTTCAAATTGTTATGAATTCGCTAGCACGCAGTATTGAGGCGCATACGTCTTATTTATCGCCACGTCGTGCAGAGCAATTCAAAATGGATATGGACTTAGAGCTTGAGGGCATTGGTGCCGTATTAAGCCCTGATGAAGATTACACCGTTATTCGCAGCTTAGTGCCGGGAGGCCCTGCAGATAAAACAGATCAAATTAAAGCTGATGATCGCATTATTGGTGTTGCTCAAGATGGTGAAGAGTTTGTAGATGTAATTGGCTGGCGTTTAGATGATGTAGTTGATTTAATTAAAGGTCCTAAAGGGACTAAAGTACGTCTACAGTATTTAAAAGGTGTTGATGCTCACGGCGCTCCGAAAGTTGTAGAAATCACTCGCGATAAAATCAGACTTGAAGATAGAGCGGCTAAATCAGAAGTATTTGAAGCAAAATATTCTGATTTAACAAGTAAAATTGGGGTGATTGAAATTCCTGGCTTTTACAATAATCTTTCGAAAGATGTAAAAGTAGAACTTGCTAAGCTTAAAGAAGAAAAGGTTGATGGTATTATTATCGACTTGCGCCAAAATGGTGGTGGTTCATTATATGAAGCAACACAATTGTCAGGTTTATTTTTTGACCAGGGCCCAGTTGTTCAAATTCATACCTTAAATAACCGTATAGAAGAGCAAAAAGATCGTGATGGTATAACTTACTATGACGGCCCTTTAACTGTGTTAGTTGATCGTTACAGTGCATCTGCTTCTGAAATATTCGCAGCAGCAATGCAAGATTACGGTCGCGCTGTAATTATTGGTGAGCAAACATTTGGTAAGGGTACTGTACAGCAGCACAAAGGCTTAGGCCGTGCTTATGACCTATACGATAATGCGTTAGGTAGTGTACAGTATACTATTGCTAAGTTTTATCGTATTAACGGTGGTAGCACGCAACATAAAGGTGTTATCCCTGATATTTCGTTTCCATCAGCAATTGATCCTGCACAGTGGGGCGAAAGTAAGCAAGATAATGCACTTCCTTGGGACAGCATTGTTAAAGCGAAATATAAAAAACTAGGTAATTTAACACCTATTATTACGTACCTTGAAAAACAACACGAAGTACGAATTAAATCAGAGCCAGAATTTGGTTATGTATTTAATGACATTACCTTATACAACGAAGAGAAAGACCGTAAAACTATCTCTTTAGTTGAAGCAGACCGTATTAAAGAAAAAGATGAAGGTGAAGCACGTGCACTTGTACGTACTAACGAACGTCTTAAGCGTTTAGGTAAAGATCCGGTAGAAAACTTAGACGATATACCAGAAGTAATTGAAGAGCTTGACCCATTTTTGGAAGAGGCTGCATTAATTACTCAAGATTATATTAATTATGGTCGTATAGCTAAAAAGTAATAACTGGTTTTACCTCTGTAAAAAAGGCGCATTGGCGCCTTTTTTACTACCTAAAATTTACTAAATTGTTATAATCTTCGATTACATAAAGTTGAGCTGGATTAATGACGCTCAATTAATGCGCTTTACGTGCTAAAAATAATAATTAAACACACAGCAAGTGTGTGTAGGAGTCTCTATTTTGAAGCCATTGGAAGATAAACCAATCAAACCTGCCTCGTTTTTTGATGCATTAATTCCTATCTCTGTATTAATCTGTTTACTTGGCGCGGCTGTATACTTATTCGGTGACAACTCTTCATCCGGTCCTAATCAAATAGCACTTTTATTTGCCACTTTTGCAGCGGCTTTAATTGGTCTTAAAAACGGTTACACATGGAAAAAATTAGAACAAGCTATGATAGAAGGCATAACGCTTTCACTTGGTGCTATTTTAATTTTACTTATGGTAGGTGCATTAATTGGTACTTGGCTACTTTCTGGGACTGTACCAACTCTAATTTATTATGGCTTACAAGTTATAAATCCAAGTTGGTTTTATGCAGCGAGTTGTTTAATTTGTGGCATTGTAGCAATGAGTATTGGTAGTTCTTGGACCACGGCTGCTACGATAGGTGTTGCTTTATTGGGTGTTGCTACGGGTCTTGGACTTGAGCAAACAGTAACCGCAGGTGCAGTTATATCTGGCGCGTACTTTGGTGATAAGCTAAGCCCGCTGTCAGAAACAACCAATCTAGCACCAGCAGTTGTTGGCGCTGATTTGTTTGAGCATATTCAACATATGCTGTGGACGACAGTACCGAGTTTTGTAATTGCACTAATTATATTTATATTCATGGGCTTTAATGCAACAGCTTCAAGCGAAGCAGGGCGCATTGATGAAATAACGGCTATTTTACAGCAAAACTTTAATATTGGTTTTGAAATGCTGATCCCGTTAATCGTACTTTTAGTTTTAGCTATTAAAAAAATGCCAGCATTTCCTGCTATCTCAATTGGTGCTGTTGTGGGCGCTGTTTGGGCTATGTTGTTTCAGTCTGATCTAATTGCTAGCCAAATTGATGTTTCTCAAGGACAGCTAGTTGGCTACTTCAAACTTGTTTGGACTACTTTCTTTGATGGTTTTAGCATAAGTACCGGCGATGATAAGATGGATTCCTTACTCAGCGGTGGCGGTATGGCTGGTATGCTTACAACTACATGGCTGATTATGACTGCACTGATGTTTGGTGCCATTATGGAAAAAACAGGTCTTTTGGATATTTTCGTAAAAAGTATACTTAAAATAGCTAAAAGCACGGGGTCGTTAATTGCGGCGACAATAGCTACGTGTATAGGAACTAACGTAATAGCGGCCGATCAATATATAGCGATTGTTGTACCGGGACGTATGTTTAAAGATGAATACGAAAAACGTGGTTTGAAGCCTGTTAACTTATCTCGTACATTGGAAGATGGCGGTACAATTACTAGCCCACTAATTCCATGGAATACGTGTGGCGCATACATGCAAAGCGTTTTACTTATAAACCCTTTTGATTATGCACTCTACGCTTTCTTTAACTTAATTAACCCTGTTTTAGCGGTTGTTTATGCCTACTTAGGCATTAAAATTTTACGTATTAAGCCAAAACAATCTGCCTAATTTTAAGCAGCTCCTTTTAACTTAAAAGGAGCTGCTTTGG
>NZ_JACJEA010000043.1:0-32973 GCF_014163835.1 Pseudoalteromonas sp. SR43-5 | reverse complement strand
GGCGATTTAATCGCGGCGTGAGGTTTGTAACCTAGCGGGCTAAGTAAAAACCGAGCAAAGCTTCCGCGTCCTGCTCACGCCCCTTACCTACATCCATGTAGGCAACAAAGAGTAAATTGCCCCTAAGCAGAACCCTTCGGGCAGCGCATGTTTGGCATTTATTCCACGTTATCGCCTATTTATGGGGAATAACCACACTGCATAGGCTCTGCCTTGCCTAAATACCAAACATACTGCTGCAAATTCAACCTCGAAAGATAAACAGGCCCTAATAATGATCAATTATAAATTGATCTATTATCTAATTTTAGGGTCTAGTTCGCCGCTTAAGTATTTAAGGTGCATTTCATCAAGTGAAATTGGCTTAATTTTACTAGCCTGACCAGAAGTACCAAACGAGTTATAGCGTGCAACGCAAATCTCTGTCATTGCTTTTGTAGCTTCAGCTAGGTATTTACGTGGATCAAAGTTAGATGGGTTAAGCGCCATATGACGGCGAATTGCACCGGTAGATGCTAAACGTAAATCGGTATCAATATTTACCTTGCGAACACCAAACTTAATGCCTTCAACAATCTGCTCAACTGGCACACCATAAGTTTCTGGAATTTCGCCACCGTACTGATTAATAATTTCTAACCATTCTTGAGGAACTGAAGATGAGCCATGCATCACTAAGTGCGTGTTAGGAATACGGGCATGAATCGCTTTAATGCGATCAATCGCTAAAATGTCATCTGTTGGTGGGCGAGTAAATTTATAAGCACCGTGTGAAGTACCGCAAGCAATTGCAAGTGCATCAACGTGTGTTTTATTTACAAAATCAGCCGCTTCTTCAGGGTCTGTTAGCATTTGATCAGTTGTTAATAACCCTTCTGCGCCAACGCCATCTTCTTCGCCAGCTTCACCTGTTTCAAGTGAACCAAGTACACCTAGCTCGCCTTCAACCGATACGCCACAGGCATGCGCCATCGCAACAGTTTCGCGCGTTACTTCTACATTGTATTCGTAGCTTGAAGGGGTTTTTCCGTCGCTCATTAACGAGCCATCCATCATTACTGATGAAAAACCAAGCTGAATTGAACGCTGACACACACCTGGCGATGTGCCGTGATCTTGATGCATTACAACTGGGATATGTGGCCATTCTTCAACGGCTGCTAAAATCATATGACGAATAAATGGAGCACCAGCATAAGCACGTGCACCAGCTGATCCCTGAACGATTACTGGGCTGTTTGTTTTGTCAGCCGCTTCCATTATTGCGCGCATTTGCTCTTGATTGTTAACATTAAAAGCAGGTACGCCGTAACCATGCTCTGCTGCATGATCTAAAAGTTGTCGCATACTGATTAAAGCCATTGGGTATTCTCCAATTTATCGACAGTAGTTCCCTACCATCTAGTTTGAACGGATGTGTTAGTTTGGCGTTATAACAACGCCACGAAAAACCACTGCTTTGCAGTAATATTCCGTCTAAATTAACGACTAAATTAGGGTGAGAGGTATTTAGTAATTAATTGTCGGTGAGGGCTATTACCCCCTCACCTTACGCCACTAAAATTACTTAGCGCGCGACTCTAGCATTTCAACTGCTGGAAGTTTTTTGCCTTCTAAAAACTCTAAGAACGCACCACCACCAGTAGAAATATAAGATACTTTATCGGCAATGCCGTATTTATCGATTGCGGCTAAGGTATCACCACCACCCGCAATTGAAAACGCATTTGAGTTAGCGATTGCTTGTGCAATAGCACGAGTACCATTACCAAACTGGTCAAACTCGAACACGCCAACTGGACCATTCCATACAACAGTGCCTGCATTTGCAATAATTTTTGCAAGCTTGCTCGCTGTATCAGGGCCAATATCAAAAATCATATCATTGCTTGTTACTTCGCTTACATCTTTAAGTGTAGCTACAGCAGATTCAGAAAACTCATTACCAACCACTACGTCAGTCGGTACCGGAATTTCACCATTATTAGCAATCGCTGCTGCACATAAACGGTTCGCTTCATCCATTAAATCAGGTTCGTAAAGCGATTTACCAACTGGGCTACCTGATGCAGCAATAAAGGTATTTGCAATACCGCCGCCGGTAACTAATTGGTCAACAATTTTAGAAAGTGAATCTAAAACGGTAAGCTTAGTAGATACTTTAGAACCACCAACAATCGCTACTAATGGACGCGCTGGATTATCAAGTGCTTTTCCTAACGCTTCAAGCTCAGCCGATAACAATGGACCTGCACATGCCACATCAGCAAATAAACCAACGCCATGGGTAGACGCTTGTGCACGGTGAGCCGTACCAAATGCATCCATTACATATACATCACACAGTGCTGCTAGTTGCTTAGATAGCGCTTCGTCGTTTTTCTTCTCGCCTTTGTTAAAGCGCACATTTTCAAAAACAACCACTTCGTTATCAGCAATATCAACACCGTTTAGGTAATCTTTTTCTAAACGTACAGTTTGCTCTAGGGCATCGTTTAAGTAATCAGCTACAGGTGCAAGCGAAAACGCTTCATCGTATTCCCCTTCCGTAGGACGGCCAAGGTGTGACATAACCATTACTTTAGCGCCTTTCTCAAGGGCTAGTTTAATAGTAGGTAGTGCTGCACGAATACGCGCATCTGACGTCACTTTACCTGCTTTAACTGGTACATTTAAATCTTCACGAATTAATACGCGTTTGCCGTTTAAATCTAAATCTGCCATTTTTATGACCGACATGAACATCTCCTTAGTTAACGATACTGAACCTGAAAAATACGTTTAAAATTATTATATTAATAAATTACTTATTCACTGCCATCATAGCACGCGCTGTGTCGAGCATACGATTAGCAAAACCCCATTCGTTATCACACCATACTAATAACTTTATCAGTCGTTTGTGACTAACACGTGTTTGTGTGCCATCAATAATACAAGAATGTGGGTCGTGATTAAAATCAACCGATACAAGCGGCTCTTCGGTATAACTTAAAATACCTTCTAAGCGGTCTTTTGCTTGTGCTTTAAGTGCATTATTTACTGCATTTAAATCTACATCGGTATTAACCGTTACACTTAAATCCATTGCCGTGACATTTATAGTAGGTACACGTACGGCGATGGCTTCAAAACGGCCTTTAAATTTAGGTAAAATACGGTCTATACCACGAGCGAGCTTTGTATCAACTGGAATAATTGATTGGCTTGCAGCGCGAGTACGGCGTAAATCATGATGATAACCATCAATCACTTGTTGATCGTTCATCGACGCATGAATCGTTGTAATAGCGCCCGACTCAATACCAAATGCATCATCTAATACTTTAATAACCGGCACAACACAGTTAGTTGTACACGAGCCGTTAGAGACAATTGTGTGCTCGCTTTTAAGCTCATCGTCGTTAATGCCATACACAATCGTAGCATCAACATCGTTATCGGCCGGATGCGAAAACAACACCTTTTTAGCGCCTGCGGTAATATGTAACTGCGCATGTTCACGCGAGTGGTAAACACCCGTACATTCAAGTACAACGTCTACATCGAGCGTTTGCCAAGGTAATTCAATTGGGTTTTCTTCACAAAAAAGTGCAATGGTATCGCCTGCAACACTAATGGTGTCTTCACCAAGTTTTACAGGAAAAGAAAAACGACCGTGGGATGTGTCGTATTTTAATAAATGAGCAATAGCTTCAGGATCAGCAAGTTCGTTAATCGCAACAATTTTTATATCGTCGCTCAAACCAGACTCGTATAACGCGCGGACAATATTTCGACCAATACGACCAAAACCATTAATTGCAAGTTTGATTGCCATGAAATATAAAATCCACTCTTTTAGCGTGCAGATAAAGGCAATACGCCTTTTAGATGTCTGTATTGTAATCGACCTTGCATCTGATTATAAGAGGGAAGCATTAGAAACTTTAAATTAACGTTGAAGAGCTTAGGCATTGCAAGCTCTTCAAGGGGTCTGACTTTTAAAATTAAGTTTTTTATACTAAATTTTTCAAAGCGTTAATTATATCTTCTGGCTCAGAACGAGTACGATAATCAACATCAACATAACGCCAAGTCACTTTACCTTGTTTATCTAAAACAAAGGTGGCAGGGATCGGTAAAACACTACTATTGCCATTGTTAACCGACTCTAAATCTAGGCCTCGGTCTACTAGCATATGCTCGAGTAAAAATGTGGGCACTTGCCATGCTACGCCGTAGCTTGCTGCTACATCGGCATTTTGATCACTCAGCACTAAAAAATCCATGTTACTTATATCGCTTTCGCTCATTGAGCCATCGGGTACTTGCGGGCTAATAGCCACCAGCTGCGCACCTAAAGCATGAATTTCAGGTAAACGTGACTGCAGTGCTTTCAGTTGTAAATTACAGTACGGACACCAACTACCACGATAAAAAGTAACAACCACAGGCCCTTTAGCAAGTAACTCAGTTAACTGCACCGATTGACCATGTTGATTTGGTAACTCAAAACTTGGTGCAATTTGGTTTAAATCAAGTGCATTAGCACCTTGTTGAAACGCTTTTGCTTGTGCAATCGTTTCATCAACACCTTTCATAAAATCAGGATTACCTTTGCGCCCTGCTGCTACTTTTGCCTCAGTTTGTGCTTTTAACGTGTTGCTTTCATCGCTCATAATATGGCTACCTTCAAATTAATCAAAAACTTAAAGCCAGCTTACATTATGAAAATGTATTTGAAATGAAAATTTTAACTTAATCATTTACCTCTAAATCAAACACCACGTTTATTGATGATTTAAATGTAATAGTTTCTTGTAAATACCTGCCTTGCTCGAATGGATTTCTAGTAACTTTAGAGCCGGTCACAACTATTCTCTCAAAATCATCTACGCCATAACCATAACTTGAACGGTTAGAATTTGAATTAATACTGTAAATTTTTCCAATCTCTGCGCCAAATGCTTTGGCAAGCTTACCCCCTTTAACTATAGCGTTATCTATTGCGCCTTGTGTTGCTTCAGCTTCTAACTGCGAGGCTTTTGAAGACATAAGCTCAATATTCGTCAGTTCATTAATTTTTACACTTAGTGCAAAATCGATAAAATCATTCACTTTTTCAATATTTCTTAATGTTACTTTAAGTGTTCTTGTTGCTACATATCCTGCATTAATTGCTGTACCGCTCTCGACATTAAACATATCGTCATCATTATGAGTTAACAGGCTTGTAGCAGAAACATCAGTCTCCTTAACACCATACTTGCTTAAACCTTTAAGTAACAAATTTACTCGGTCATCAACATCACGTTTTGCATCAAGTGATTTGTCTTTAAAGCTTATTACTTCAAAAGAAATCTTAGCCATATCGGGCTTTGCTAATACCTCTGCAGTACCCTGCACTGCAATATGGCGATTAGCAGGCAAACTTGAATTAGCAAAAGTGATGAGTGGGAATAAGGTTAAGAAAATGGCAGTGATGAGTTTCATGATCGTCCTTGAAGTGATTAGTTAGATAATGATTACGTAACTGTACCTATAGTTATACGGATAACAATAAAAGTAAACTACTCTTTATTGTTGGCGGGAGTTTATCTCGCGCGGCATAAAGCCCCGCCTACAGCCAACCTACATCAATTCGCCTACTTTTAACTCTTTGCCACGGCTTATTTGATGGCACTGCGCTAGCAGTAACTCGGCAGTGGCTTGTGCATCGGTCAGTGCGTGATGGCAATGATAGCTTGGTAACTCATAACGTGTGCGGCAAGCATTAAGGGTTAAATCATCTTGTTTTATTTCAGTTGAATGATGGAGTAAGCGCTTTTGCTCAATATGCAGTGTGTCGAGTATCAGTTTAGGCCGTATAGTTATATTGGCATTTTTAAGCGCTATTTTTAAAAACCCCCAGTCGAGCATGGCATTATGAAACACTAAAATACAATCACTAAAGTGGCTGCTTAGTTGCGTTAATATACTGCACAAGCTCTGTCCTTTTGTTATAGCATCGTCGCTAATCCCATGAAAAACAGGACTTTGCTCAAGGCTTTTTACGTTTTTATTTATAAGGTGCTGCGACTCGCTCATTTTTATACATTGGTTATCTATTATCACCCACGCTACCGATACAATTTCGTGCTGTTTTGCATCAAGCCCAGTGAGCTCTAAATCAATCACTAAGTAACGTTGTTGTAAGGCATTTTTGCCTAGTAATTTACGGCGCTTTAAATACCGAGTGAGCAGCTTTTTTACCATGTTAGTAATCCATCATTATAAACTGCCGCGAGCAAACTTAAACGCGGCGGCTTGCTGCGCTTGTTTAACAAGGTAAAACGCTTCTTTTAGTTGATGGCGCTCTAGTGAGTTTAATTTATTAGGGTTAATGCAATTACTCGGTAAGCCCTCTTCGTTTATTTGTGTACTCAAGCGCTGCTGCGTTAAGAACCGCCAGCAGTCTTTTAGGTTGTATATATCTTCTTTGCTGATCAGTTTATATTTTAGTAGTGCGTCCAACCGCTCTTGTGTGTTGGCGCGCCTAATACCCGCTTTTAAAGCGTATAACCGCACTATGTCATTTATAATTACGACACCACGTTTTTTTAAATCTATGTATTTATTATTTTGATCTGTTTTTTCGGTTTTAAATTTATTAAATAAACCAATTGGCACGCTGTTGCTGCTTATGTCGGTTGCCATTGCGGCATAGAATAAGTCGTTACGCGATATACGAATTAGTTGCTCGCAAAAAGCCGTGTATAAAGCGTTTGAACCTTCAATAAATCGCAGGTCAAAAAATATCTTACAGTTAAGCATTGCATTGGGTGTGGGGCTTTTTATCCATTTAAAAAAGCGCTCGCTCCAGTCGTTTACGCTCATACGGCACTCATCACTGCTTGCCATAATATTACCTGGGCAACGCCTAATGCCGCACTCAACTAAATTCTCGCATACAAACTCCCCCATACTTTTAAAGTAAGCGTGTTGCTCGGTGGTTAAGTCGTTAGGGAGTAATAAGCCGTTATCTTGATCTGAATGCAGGGTTTGTTCTTCGCGTGCTTGCGAGCCAAAGCAAATAAAACTAAAGCTGGTTGGCGCTGCGCCATGCTCTTCTTGAAATAAGTGAATCAGGCGCGATGTAAGCGCATCGGTTAAACCACTGAGTAATTTACCAATTAGCGATATGTCGTCAATGTTGTACGAAAAACTACGCAAAAGTTCGGGAATTTCTTTAGCGTAGCGTTTTAAATCAGTAACAGTGTGCGCTTTATATATGCGCCCAATAAGCTGTACGGGGTCACTTTTTTGTTGGCGCAGTAAATCGGTGCTGGTTATCATCCCTATCGGGTTATGGTTTTCGTCAAGCACGGGCAAATGGTGAATATTGTATTTAAGCATTAAGTGCAGCGCCGAAAACACCCGGTTATTTTCAAATATAAACTTAGGTTTTGCGGTCATAATACTGCTTACTGCGTCTTGTGGATCTACCTCGTCGGCAAGTACTCGGTTGCGTAAATCGCGGTCGGTCACAACCCCTACTAAGTGCGCGTGCTGCGTTATCATTATTGACGATACGCCATGCTCTTTCATTTTTTTAGCGCTTTGCCTAATACTTGCATCGGGCGTAAGCGTAATTGCTGTGCGCGTCATCAGCTCTGATATTTTACGTTCCGACCAGCTATCGTTTTTACTTTTATAATGCGATGACAACAACCGGTTAGCGTGAGCGCGTACAAAGTATTGCTCAAACGATTTATATTCTCTGCGTAAAAAATCAAAATGCGTTTGAGAGAGCATATACACTATCCCCTCTTTTTGTACTTCTAACCTATTTTGAATTGCCTCACCGGTTAACAGCGACGGAAAACCAAAATAGTCACCTTGCGCTAAGCGCGTAACAACATCGCCCTTGCCATCAACTAGGTCGTACAAACCAGAGCGAATTAAAAATAGTTTAGGGTTTTCACTTTGTAACCACTGAGTTTGGTTTTCGCGGGTAAGGTAAATAATATCAAGATGATTTACAAAGTATTCGCATGCGCTGCTATCAAGCATAGTAAAAGGCGCTTGCAAACAAACGTATTGGGCTATTTCTTGTTGTTCTACACTCATTGTATTCGCTCTTTAAATGGTGATGTACCAATCTAATGTACTTATTTATTAAACAAATAAAAAGCCCGACTAAAGTCGGGCTTTGGGTGCTTTATATTTTTTTACTATATCTATAAATGTTGCCTAGTGATCGTGCGCTTCAGCTGACCCTTTAGGGTTACGAATACCTTCTACCATTTCTTGAATTTCAATAGGTGTAGCTTGAGTAAATTTAAGAACAACTGCAGCTACTACAAAGTTAATAATCATACCAATTAAGCCAATACCTTCAGGCGAAATACCTAAAAACCAATGTTCAGGATTATTAAGCTCAGGGCTTACAAACTTGAAGAAGATGATATACGCAGCGGTAAAGCCAATACCCGTTACCATGCCTGCAATTGCGCCCTCTCGGTTCATTGTTTTAGAGAATATACCCATAATAATTGCTGGGAAGAAACTCGCTGCCGCCAAGCCGAATGCAAATGCCACTACCGATGCCACAAATCCAGGCGGGTTAATACCAAAGTATGCGGAGATAACAATAGCGACCATGGCTGCCAACCTCGCTGCAAGTAACTCTTGCTTGTCGGTAATATCGGGCTTGAGGGTTCGCTTGAGTAAATCGTGCGAAACGGAGGTCGAAATAACCAGTAGTAAACCTGCTGTTGTAGACAGTGCAGCGGCAATACCACCGGCAGCTACAAGTGCGATTACCCATGCTGGTAAATTAGCAATTTCTGGATTTGCTAATACCATAATGTCGCGGTCTACATTTACTTCGTTAGCACTGTTCGGATCGGTGATTTTACCCGCCGTGTAGAACATTTTGCCATCGCCGTTTTTATCATCAAATGTAATTAAACCTGTGCGTTCCCAGTTTTTAATCCATCCTGGTGCTTCTGCGTAAGCTGTACCGCTACCGTCTTTACCATTAATAGTATCAACCATGTTTACGCGAGCAAAGGCTGCAACCGCAGGTGCTGTAGTATAAACAATCGCGATGAACACAAGAGTCCATGCAGCAGAAATACGTGTGTCTTTTACGCGAGGTACAGTGAAAAAGCGTACAATTACATGTGGTAAACCAGCAGTACCTACCATTAACGCACCAGTAATAGCGAACACGTCAATCATGCTCTTAGAGCCTTCGGTATATTGCGCAAAACCAAGTTCAGCGCTTAAGCCATCTAGTTTATCAAGTACGTATACGCCGTCGCTGCCAATTAATGTGGCACCAAAACCGGTTTGTGGGAAGAAGTGACCCGTCATCATCATCGAGATAAAAATGGCTGGTACAAGGTAGGCAAATACAAGTACACAATACTGCGCTACTTGTGTGTAGGTAATGCCTTTCATGCCGCCAAGTACCGCATAAAAGAATACAATCACCATACCAATGTAAACACCGGTTTCAATTTCTACTTCTAAAAAGCGTGAAAATACCACGCCTACGCCACGCATTTGCCCTGCTATATAAGTGAAACAAATGAATATGGCACAAAAAATAGCAACTAAACGCGCGGTACGTGAATAGTAACGGTCGCCAATAAAGTCTGGCACAGTAAACTTGCCGAATTTACGTAAGTAAGGCGCTAAACACATGGCTAATAGTACATAACCACCTGTCCACCCCATTAAGTAAACACTGCCATCGTAACCTGCAAACGAAATAATACCCGCCATTGAAATAAACGACGCGGCGCTCATCCAATCGGCAGCTGTTGCCATACCATTAGCAAGAGGAGGTACGCCGCCGCCCGCTACATAAAACTCTTTGGTTGAACCCGCTCGGGCCCATATTGCTATGCCGATATAAAGCGCAAAGCTTAAACCAACAATTAAAAACGTGAGTGTTTGAACATCCATTGCTTAGCTCCTATTCGTCTACGCCGTATTTTTTATCTAACGTATTCATTTTGAAAACGTACACAAAAATCAAAGCAACAAAGGTATAAATCGCGCCTTGCTGGGCGAACCAGAAGCCAAGTTTAAACCCAAAAAAACGTACTTCATTAAGTACATCAACCAGTAATATGCCAAAGCCAAAAGACACGACAAACCACACTGCTAACAGTTTAAATAACAGCGAAATGTTTTCTGCCCAATAAGCTTTTGCTTGTTCTTCATCTTTAAAAGCCATTTTTGTTTTCCCCTTTAAGCACCGCAATATCGCGATGAGTGGTTTTTTATCTTCGCTTACCAATTTAGCAACGCTGGTTACATATTGAATTGAGACCATAGTCGTAACAGCTTGTTAACGTTTACATAAACTGTATTTATCATTCAAGCGTGTTTTATATATTTTTATATTATTTCAATTACTTAGGCTTTTTTTGTAAGCTGGCTTTATGATTAAATTGATAAGTTGGTCATTAATGCGACATTAGTCTAATGCTCAAGGGCGCTTTATTTTTACTGTTAATATTCAATAAGATATAAATAAAATAAAAGTTTTATTTTAAATTCAACCCTCACACTTAACCTCAGTTCTGGTATTGTGTTAATCCCTCATAGGGATGAGGGACTATTTAAAATAATAAGGTTTAATAACAACATGACTGCCGTACTCATTATTGTTGCTTTAAGTTATATAGGTGTGCTGTTTTGGCTTGCCAATTGGGGCGATAAAACAACCCCTTTAGCAAAGCGTATTAGCCATCACCCATTTGTGTATTCACTCTCACTCGGGATTTACTGTACCTCTTGGACTTATTACGGTTCGGTGGGAACAGCCGCCACCAGCAGTTGGAGTTACTTGCCAATATTATTAGGCCCTGCGTTGCTGTTTTTATTCGGCCAAGGATTTTTACGTAAGCTGGTACTGGTAAGTAAAAAACAAAATATAACGACTATTGCTGACTTTATTTCAGCTCGTTACGGCAAACGTCAAACTACAGCAATAATGGTTACTGTAATCGCATTACTGGCAACCATTCCCTACATTGCACTGCAATTAAAAGCGCTTAGTACAAGCTTTTTACTTTTGCAAAACAGTAATAAAATATCCGGCGATATGCTCGCGCTTTCTGCCACACTAATTATGGCTTTATTTGCTATATTTTTTGGTACTCGCAAAGTTGATGTAACTGAATATCGCTCTGGCTTAATGCTCGCTGTTGCATTTGAATCTATGATTAAACTTATTGCTCTTATTGCCGTTGCGGGGCTTGCAGTATTTACACTTTTTAATTTACCCGAAGCCACCACGAACAAAGTAACTGAATCTATTTGGGGTCACTGGAGCGATTTTAACTTTTTTAGCTTTAACTTTATTGGCCAGTCTTTAATGGCTGCAGCGGCTATTATATGTTTGCCTCGCCAGTTTCATGTAACCGTGGTCGACAACCAAAACAAACGCCACTTACTTACCGCTCGCTGGGCTTTTCCGCTGTATTTACTACTAACAGCCGCAATGATTTTACCTATTGCGACTGCGGCCATTCATCCTGAAATTGGCAGCGGCTATTCACCCGACAGCTTTGTACTTGCCCTACCGCTAATTAACGACAATGCATTCTTAACCACTTTTGTATTTATAGGTGGACTATCTGCCGCCACCGCAATGATAGTGGTAGCAACGCTTACATTAAGCACGATGATTTCAAACGATGTGGTATTGCCGTTAATGCTGCGTAGAAAGTTTAAACGTAACTTAATTACCAGCAGTTATAAGTCTCGTATATTACTTGTAAGGCGCTTTGCTATTGCAGGCATATTAATTTTGGCCTATTTCTATCAGCAATGGTTTGGCCATAGTAGCGCACTGGCCAGTATGGGCTTGGTCGCATTTTCACTTGTTACCCAATTGCTACCCTCTATTGTGGGTGGTTTATATTGGCGAAAAGGTCATGCTTATGGGGTGTATGCGGGTTTGGTAGCAGGCTTTATTTGCTGGATACTATTTTTAATGCTGCCAATACTCGATGCCGGCACAACCCTTGATAGCGAGCTGCAACAAACGCTTATAACGCGTGGAACCTTGATAGCTTTGTTTGCCAATATTGGTTGTTATATTAGTTTTTCACTTGGGGCTGAGGAGCGCTTAATTGATAAAATTCAGGCCGCTGCTTTTGTTAACCCTAAAGATCAGGCTATTTTATCAAGGCGCTTAAATAAAGACGTAAAAGCCACCGTTTACGACTTTAAAATACTACTGCAAACATTTCTAGGTATTCAGCGCAGCCAACAAGTACTGGCCCATTACGCACTCGCCCATCATTTAAGTGATAACAACGCACACCCAGAGCCTGAATTTATAGCTTACTGCGAACGCGCATTAACGGGCGTGCTTGGTGCATCGTCGGCACAAGCGTTAATACATACGGTATCGTCGGGTAAACGTATGGCGTTTGAGGAAGTAGTAAACTTTTTTGACGAAACCACACAAGCGTTGCAATTTAATCAAAATCTGTTATTTACCTCACTCGAAAATTTAAGCCACGGTATTTCAGTTGTTGATAAAGATTTAAAACTCGTTGCATGGAACAAACGCTACAATGAAATGTTTGGCTACCCTGAAGGCTTTTTAGAAGTAGGCCAACCCATAGAAGACATTATTAGATACAACGCTAACCGTGGTGAATGTGGCCCTGGTGAAATAGAACGCCAAGTAGAAAAACGTGTACAGCATTTAAAATATGGCAGCTCGCATCATTTTATTCGCCACCGTCGTAATGGCCAAGTATACGAAATGATTGGTAATCCGCTGCCCGATGGCGGATTTGTTACCAGCTTTTCGGATATTACAAACCACATAAGTACGCAAAATGCACTTGAAGAAGTAAACATGGATCTTGAAAATCGCATAGAAGCACGTACTCAAGAAGTGCAAACTATTAATAAAGACTTACAAGCTCAAATAGATAGTCGTGTACAAACCGAGCAAGCACTTACTTTAGCTAAACGAGAAGCAGAGCAAGCCAACGACAGTAAAACGCGCTTTTTAGCACTGGCGAGCCACGATATTTTACAACCGTTAAATGCAGCACGTTTATACCTTGCCGCCATTGACGAAAAGCAACTCGACAGCACTAACCAAAACAGCTTTGAAAAGTTAGGCGACAGTCTCGATTCAACCGTGCATTTAATGTCGGCATTGCTTGAAATAGCTAAGCTTGAGCAAGGCGCTATGACCCCTACCCCTCGCCACTTTTATATTGAAGATATTTTAGCGCCACTGCAAAGTGAATACGCTATTTTATCAAGTGATAAAGGTCTTAAACTTAGTGTGCGTTCAAACCAGCAAATTGTGCACAGCGATATAACCTATCTGCGCCGAATTATTCAAAACTTGGTCTCTAATGCAGTTAAATACACCGATAATGGTCGTGTATTAATTGCCTGCAGGAACCGGAAGCACAATTTACGAATAGAAGTATGGGATACAGGCCCCGGTATTAGCGAAGTAGAGCAAGCCAAAATATTTAACGACTTTTACCGTGTGGAGTCGGGCGATAACAAAGGCGTAGGCTTAGGCTTAGGTGTTGTAAAACGTATGGCTGACTTATTAAGTTTGCCGCTTGATGTGCATTCTGAGCCAAATAAAGGTAGCCGCTTTAGCATTGAGGTACCTTATGGTGACGAGCAGTTTGTACAACAAAAAAGTACTACAAACAGCCTAATAGAAAACCGTGCAGCAATTAATATTGTTGCCGTAGACGACGACCCTGAAAATTTAGCAGCAATGGCAAGCTTACTTAAAAAGTGGCAAGCTAATTACACCCTTTTTGATAACGTAGATAATGTACTGGCGCATGCTAAAGAAAACGGTGCACCCGATGTTATTCTAATGGACTACCAATTAGGCAATGACTGCGATGGGATAACGCTAATTAAAACCCTGCGCGAAATTTGGCAAAGCCAAGTCCCTGCTATTTTAATTACCGCAGTGCGCGACACCGAGCTTAAACAGGAAACCAAAGCCGCTAATATTCATTATTTAAGTAAGCCAATTAAACCGGGCAAACTAAAGGCACTGCTTAATCACAGTACATAGTGATCTAGTTAAAAGTGTTCTAGTTAAAAGCTATCAAGTAATAGCGTAAAACAAAAAGCCCAGTATCTTCACTGGGCTTTGCTTTATAAAGTGTTCATAAAATTAAACTGGATTTACTCGGCTTCTAAGCTTTTGGAACAACCAACTTAACCCCACCAATGAAAGCCCTAATCCAATAAACGAAAGCGCTTTAAGTAAGCCCTCCAAGTTAGCCATATCAATTAAAAACACTTTAACAATAACGGCAGCTAGTATGCCCAGGCCTACTTTTTGTATTAATAATTGATTTTTTAAATGCCCAAAAATAACAGTACCCGCCCCCAATACTAACCAAATAACAGAGTAACTATAAAGCTCTGCATTGCTTGCGCCTTTGGATAAGTAAATATAAGGACCTTGCCAGTACTGACGAATAAAGCTGTTTATTGCCAATAATATAAAGCCACCTGCAACGGCCAATATAAATGGCGTAGCTTTAGCATTTATTGGTTTTACAAGCTTGGCCAGCCAAAGCGTTAATCCTGCAGGAACTAACCACAATAGTAATAACCAGTTAAATATTGGCAGCTCACCTATGTAAAGTGATTCAAATAATGGGTTATCGTCAAGTAGTGTTTTAATAGCAAAAAACCCTGCTAACCCCGCAAGTGCAAAACCCGCCACTTTATATAACTTAGCTAAAGTACCGGCAAGTTTTGCTCTGTGTAAATACACACACCCTAATGCCAGCCAGTTACAGGTAAGGAGTATTTGTTCGTAAAAGTTAAGTGAATCAAATTGCGGATAATGCCCTACTAACTGATAACTTGTTTCGGTAGTAATAAAAAGCGCTAAACAATGAAGGGCTGCACCTTCGAGCCATATTTTAAGTTTTGATGAGTCAAAGCACTTAGCTGCGGCAAAAAATAACGCGATACATAACGGATAAACCACAATACTCCAATGTAAGCCAAATACCGTAAGTGCATCGGAACTTGGTGTCCAAGGTGCGAGCGTTAAGCGCAGTAATAACGCAGCAACCAAGGCTTTTATAGGCCAATGCGGCATAGGCACGTTATAGCGTTTAATAAGTACGCTTATAAGTAATACTTGTACAGCAAGTGCAATGGTTAGGCCGCTGTCACTTAGTAGCATGGTAATTGCTAACGTAATATTGGCATTAGCCCCTACCCAATAAGTAAAACGCTGAAAAAGCGTTGTATTATGTTGCGCACACTTTATTAAAATAGCCGCCACTACAAACAATGCAACGGCCCAAAGTGGATATGCAGTACTTAACGCAGAATTAGGAATATGCGTATATAAAGTCGCTATCATTACAAATGCACTAAATGCCCCCGTAATATGAAACGCTAAACGCTTAATCTGTTTTTTACCGTAATAAAGCCCAAAAGCGGTAAGTAACAACCCGAGTAATAAACCCAAACCATACTCATTTTTGAATATAAAGAGGGCGTCATCAAATAGATTTGGCGAAAGATGCGTGCGCTGAGCGCCTAATACTAATAGCGTTGAAATAACTAACGCTACGCCCTGCCAAATATCCCAACGGCTATTTTTAAGGACTAAAAATAACACCAATACAATACTTAACACGCCGATTGCTTGCCACTGCATATCAAAGTGACTGATCAACATAGTAGATATTAAGGGCGCTATAAAAGCGAGTAGTAATGCATGATCTGGAAGCACTTTAAGTAAACGTTTTAAACTGTGCGGGCGATGTTCAATAACATTCAGTTTTAGACCTAAGCGCGGTATAGCAATTAACCCTACAATACTAAGTAAAGCAAATGCCCCCATTAACCAAACGGTATTAACTTTAAGTAGCGTAAAACCAACTAAATACCAGCCAATGTGCCCTGCCCATAATAAATACCACAACCAAGCTCGCTGCACTTTATGTGCAACTAACGCAGCCGACAAACTTACAAAACCAACATACATAAATAACGTAAACAAGTTACCGCTGCCTGTATTAACCCATATTGGTACGCTGTAAGCGCCAATAATACCAAGCACGGCCAATAGCGGGCCTAACCTAAGCGCCATAGCACTTGCGCTAATTGCAATAACTGCCAGTGCAAAAAATGCCACGGTAGGGCTCAGCATGTCGTAACTGCTGTAAGCTAAAAGCGTTAAAGCAAAACAGGTAATAAACCCGCCGCTTGCAAGCGCTGCGGGTATGTAATTATTAAAGCCTTCAAATACAATGCGTTTATGGTGTAAATAAGCTGCGGCTGCAATTAGGCCAAGCCCAAATAAGCCGCCTAAACTCAACCTCATTACAGGCGATAATAATCCCGCTTCTAGGCTGTATTTAGCTAAAAAGATGCCCCCAAACGCAAGCGCTATTGCGCCTATCCAGGTCATCCAGTTCTCTTCAAACCCTGCGCGCAATTTATTAAATAGTAATTCTATGGCTGATGCTTCAGCTGGTTTGGCTTTTTTAGGAGGCGCTGATAGCTGATTTATTACAGGTGGCGACGCGTTTTGGGACGTTAAGCTTGGCTGTGCTTTATGAGCAATTGGCTCTGATCTTGAAAGCGCTGCCTGAGCCGTAGATGCTTCACTTTGAGGTTCACTTTGCGATATCGATTTATGTGTTTGTAGATGTGTTATTTTGGCCCTTAAAACAGCAACTTCTTGTTTTAATGCATTTAACTGCACTAGCGCTATTAAGCCGCAAATAGCACCGGCAACTACAACCAGTATTACTATGACGGCTAACCCAACTAAATCATCCATGGCACACTCTTATTAATTATTATGCCCTGAGTGTACCTAATTATTAATGAGTAGGTAAATTTTGTTCAATAAAAAAGCCTAAGTACTTAAAGTGCTTAGGCTTTATGCTACTTAATATGTTTAGGTTTATTCAACACTATCGGTAATAGTGCGCTCTAGGGTCATCTTATAACCAGAGCTTGTTGTTTCATCATGCTCTAAAATCAATATGTAGTTACCCTCTTGTGTAAAGTCCATATCGCTTTGTTGAATAAGCACAATTTGCTGGCCGTTGTCTTCGTAAACAACATAAACCGTGTAAATTTCGTTATCTACAACCTGCTCTTCTTGGTCATACTTATCTAGGCCATCGACTACGTTACTGGTGTCGTCTACCGTTTCGCCGTTAAGTGTAAAGTACACATCTACATCTGAAACCGACTGCCCTGCGTAGCTTTCAATTAGGTTTACAACCGATACCGTATGGCTGTAACTGCTTGGTGTTAGATTTTCTTCAACGCTCATCATACGTAAACCGTTATCTGCGTCGTTATAAAAAATACCCACCGCACTTTGCTCGCGCTCTAGCGTCATTAAAAAGTTATCAGCTAGTTTTGTACCTTCTTCGTCGTACATCGCTACGCTGTAACTATTAGGCGAAAGTTCAACATAATCGGTATAAGAGTCACTAGCGACTGTATTTGTTGTGTTTACAGTTGTACCGCGTGTAGCAGAAAAGCTTACTGGCGAGTAGTCATCAACGGTATTTATAAAACGTAATTGCCCCAGAGCAGATTGGTGTTTAAGCTCAGTAACGTAGTTATTATCGGTTACTACATCAAGCGTAATGCCGCCTTCTTCTGTTGCATAACTTGGGCGGATCATTGCTACATAACTTGCTTCATCGTATAAATAAACAGATGACGACTCGTACACAACATCACTGCTGCCCGCTTCTGTTATGTAAATAGTGTAATAACCTTCATCAACGCTTTGCAGATCTAACTCACTTAAATATTGAGCTGATGAGAAAAGTGTCGCGCTTTCAAATACACCATCATCAGTTGCTAAGTAAATATCGTAGTTAGTGTCCTCTCCTGCAATATTATAAAACCCTAAGTTAAACTCACCCGTATCGCTTGTAATAGGTACGCTAAGCTCTGTAAATGTAGGTTCATCAAAGTTACCACTCATTACTATTAACTGTGTTTTGTCACCCTTAATAGAAATTTCTTGATCGCTAATTGTTATATAGCTGTCGTTAGCATCTAGGTACTCAAAACTTACATCATAAGTGTCTGTGCTGTAGTTATGGCGAGTAGTTACATCAGCAAAATCAGCGCCTGAGCGCTCTGTTTCTTCAACAAACAAACGTGTGTATGGGCTATTGTAAGAGCCGTTATACAATTGGATGTAACCTGTAGAGCTTGAGCTATCGTCAGAGCCACAGCCCGACAAAATAGTAATTAGACTTAAGGGTAATGCAGCTTTTAAAAGGGAGTTGGTCATTAAGGTTATTCCTTATTATTAATATCTCCATTATGACCCAAACATTCTATTTTAATTTCATGATTTACAAAGCATTACCCTCACTGACATTTCCTTACGAAAACGTTAAAAAGTGTAGTAAATGTGCAAACAATAAGGACGTGTTTTTATATAATTAAAACGCTTACGGGGCAATTTCAAAACGATCCCGACCACTTTTTTTAGCTAAATATAAGGCTTGATCAGCGCGCTTCATTACTTTATCTAAAGGCTCATTAGGCATCTGCATTGCAACACCTATACTTACTGTTAGGTGACGAGAGTTTTGAATATTTATGGTGTGCGCAAGGTCAATTAATTGCTGCGAAAAATTACACGCTTGCGTCACATTATTTGTAGGAAAGTAGCCACCAAATTCTTCACCACCGAGGCGAGCAAATTTGTTTTGGTGCGTAAAAGCATTGTCGTATTTAATTGCTAGTTCTTTAAGCATTACATCACCAACATCATGACCAAACTCATCATTGATTGCTTTAAAGTGGTCTATATCGATAATTAAAATAACGTAAGGTGAGTGCTGAGCATCTTTAGCGTGCTGATAAAAATAACGTCTATTATGTACCTTGGTTAAATCGTCAATAATGAGCTCACGCGCTAATCGGTTATTAATACTTTGTACAAAGCGCATAGTTTTAAATAAACCATAGGAAGTTAAAAGCATGCCGCTGGTTCTGCATAAGTCCTCAAAATAAATACTTATCCAATAAGGTTGCACAACTAACTCATCAAGCACGTCTGCCGTGGTGCCAATGCTCCATAGTAATAAACCAAAACTAGAAAAAATATATGCTTTTTTAGATAGCTCAGAGCATTGAACCATCCAAAACAGAAATATAATGACAATTAAATTAATAAAATCGGTAGTAAAGCCGTACACATTGTTTTGAACTTGTAAGGGAGGAAAGTTAGTTAGGGAGTAGGCTGAAAAAATAGCAATATAGATCAATAAAGCTAAACTTAAAACTTTATTGATCAAAGGCATTTTATAAAAGTTAGAAAGTTTAACGGTAAGTTTTACTGTTTCAATCATATTAATTGCTAGGTTTTTCAGCACTTCATTTGAAAACTATAGCACAATAATAAAAACCACCACGAAGATGAAAAACTTAATCCCCCCAAATTTAAACTCAAACTACGGTACTAAGTCCCCACAATCCCAACACTAAAATAGTAATGCCAATCATCGCTTTAGTTTTATGTTTACTAATAATTCGCTCAGCTTCATTACCGGCATAATAAACAATAATAGCCAGGCCAAAGTAACGAATAGAACGCGCAATACCTGAGGCCAATAAAAATAGCCAAATAGAGTACTTAGTCGCGCCTGCTGCAAGCATCGCTATTTGAAACGGAATAGGCACAATGCCCAGTGTTATTACAAACCAAAAACCTTGATCTTGCATTTTTTGTTTAACGTTTTCAAATTGCTCAGGGCTCGAAAGTGTATTAATAATCCAATCGCCAACCGCATCAAATAAATAGTAACCCAATGCATAACCAAACAATGCACCCACTATGCAGCCTAAGGTCGCCATTAATGCTATAAGCCATAGCTTTTCTCGACGAGCTTGCATAAGAGGCACAAGCACTGCTTCAAGTGGAATAGGAACTATGGTTGACTCTAAAAACGACGCCACTGTAATACCGCTAAGCATATGTTTAGAGTCAATAAAATTACGCGTTTTTTCTTTTAGCTTTTTTTGAATGGCCATAGTAAATCCTTTTCACTTATCAGTAAGAACAAGATTATTCAATGCGCTAATAATTACATATTTAGGTTAATACACGCTGAAAACAGTGTACTAAATTTATCAGGTCCTAGGGCGTATTGATCTTTGTGGATTGAAACTTGTTCAATCCAAGGAAGATTAAATCGCGGCGCGAGGTTTGTAGCCTAGTGGGCTCGGTAACTGCTCCTGCGTTACCCTACTGGCTTACATCCATGTAAGAATAAGTAAAAATCGAGCAAAGCTTCCGCGTCCTGCTCACGCCCCTTACCTACATCCATGTAGGCAAAAAAAGAGTTAATCGTCCCTAGAAAGAACCCAGAGGGCAGCGCATGTTTGGTATTTATGCTGCGTTATCGCCTTATTTATGGGGAATAACCACACTACATAGGCTCTGCCTTGCCTAAAAACCAAACACACAGCTGCAAATTCAACCACCAATGTTCAATACGCCCTACTGCATTAACAAATTAGTAATATCCATAAGAATATTTTATTATGTGTCAATGCAGTTAAATACCTACCAAAGCAGTTAAAAACTTATGCAAAGTGCGCGTTTTATTCCCTTTAGAAAGCAAGATATTGTTGATATGTGTAGCCAAGAGCTCAATAACAACACACAACAAACATCGTTTAAACAATTTTGCGATTTACTAGCAAGCCTTATTCATTACGATTATCACTCAACACTTGAATCACTTAAAAACAACTACGCACCGTTTGATCCCAATAGTGATACGCGATCATTAGCGCCAGTATCGGAGGATCAAAAAGCGCAGTGCCAACGTGATTTTGCTAAAGATTTTGCTAAGGTACTTAATGCAGCTAACTTTGAAGTGATCACCAATGAAGACTTACAAGATGCATTGAACGAAGAGTCACTATTTAAAGTGCGCCTTGAGGTTGAATTTGATGACTTTGAAGAAGTGGTTTTTTATCGCCGTGGCGAGTCGCAACTCACTGAAACCATAACCAGCTTTTGGGGCCTTCGTAAAAAACCGCTGCACTTTACTAATTACGACCGAGTAGCCGTGTTTATTCGCTTTAAAGATAGTGCTTATTTTGAAGCTAAAAATAAAACGCCTTTAGGGTTTGAGCCAAGTTCGACCATAGTTAAGCTGTTTCAAAATGTGCCAAAAGCCGATCTCGAAATGCTATTTCCTAACAGTGAAGTACGCATGCGCCCTATTGATAAAGCAATTATTGGCTCATCGGCTTTAATTGGCGGTGCGGTGGTACTTATAACTAAGCTTGGTGCATCAATTTTATTATTGCTTGC
Source organism: Pseudoalteromonas sp. SR43-5 (assembly GCF_014163835.1). Taxonomy (NCBI): domain Bacteria; kingdom Pseudomonadati; phylum Pseudomonadota; class Gammaproteobacteria; order Alteromonadales; family Pseudoalteromonadaceae; genus Pseudoalteromonas; species Pseudoalteromonas sp. SR43-5. The sequence goes on along the minus strand of NZ_JACJEA010000043.1, from coordinate 11,624 downwards.
TCTGTTTGCTTTTTGGGGTGGCTTTAGAAGTGAAGCTGTCGAAATGACGCAACAACACTTTGTTACCTTTGCTATTGGCATGGGGGTATTTGGCAGCTTTATTTTTAAAGAATGGAGTAAGTTTAAAAACCGTAAAATTAAATTTATGAAAGCACTTAGCGATAACCTCTACTTTAAAAACCTTGATAACAACGCCGGTGTTTTCCACACCCTTATAGACGCCGCCGAAGAAGAAGATATAAAAGAAGCGCTGCTTGCGTATACGTTTTTACTAAAATCAGAAAGCGGCTTAACCGCCCAAACGCTTGATGAACAAATAGAGCATTGGTTTAAAAGCAAATACCAGTGCGATCTTGATTTTGAAATTAGCGATGCGCTTGAAAAGTTGGAGCGTATGCGCTTAGTAACGTGCACTAATGATGTGTATAGCGCAATAAATTTGGAACACGCAAAAACTATTTTGGATGAGCGCTGGGATAACTTGTTTCAATATAATTAACCTGCAAAGTTTACTTAACAACAAAAAGCAGCTGAAATTTCAGCTGCTTTTTACGTTATGTATTGAGCTTCAACTGGCTAAGCTGCTTGATGCCTATTAAACTTTGCATGCACTAATTTATAAAGTGCAGGCAATATTAATAGCGTAAGTAAGGTTGATGAAATAATCCCGCCTACAACAACCGTAGCCAGCGGCCTTTGTAGCTCAGCGCCGGTGCCAGTATTTAGCGCCATAGGAATAAACCCTAAACTTGCCACTAAAGCGGTCATAAGCACTGGGCGCAGGCGCGAAAGTGCACCGGTTTGTATTGCATCGATTAAACTAAGTCCATCGGCTCTTAATTGTTTAATAAACGACAGCATAACCACACCGTTTAATACGGCAACACCACTTAGCGCGATAAAGCCAACGCCTGCCGATATCGATAACGGCATATCGCGTAGCAATAACGCAAGCACACCACCGGTAAGTGCAAGTGGTACGCCGCTAAATATAATTAACGAATCACGAAGTGAATTAAACGCACTGTAAAGCAGGCCAAATATAAGCAATAAAGTAACTGGCACCACCAGCGATAACCGCTTACTTGCCGATTCTAATTGCTCAAATGTGCCGCCGTATTCAATCCAATAACCACTTGGTAAATTAAGATCTGAATTTAAAGCGGCTTGTGCATCACTTACAAAGCTTGCTAAATCACGCCCTTCTACATTTGCAGTAACAACAACATTACGCTTACCGCTTTCACGGTTTATTTGATTAGGCCCTTTATCAATACTAATATTTGCAACTTCGCCAAGCGGTACAAATGCAAGGTCTGGGTTGGCACTTTTGGGCACGGCCACTGGCAAACGCGCAAGCTGTGATACATCGTTTGACCAGCGCTCATCTAAACGCACTAATAACGAAAAGCGTTTATCGCCTTCATAAATAAGCCCGGTTTGTACACCGCCTACCGCAGCACTTACACTTTGCTGTATATCGGTTACTGTTAAACCTAACAGCGCCATATGATCGCGAAGCGGCGTTACCGAAAGTGTAGGCAAACCTTCTATTTGCTCAAGGCGTACATCAGTTGCGCCTGTAATGTTTTGCACCAAGGCTGTGGCTTTTTCGCCATACTGTTTTAATGTTGATAAATCATCGCCATAAATACGCACCGCAACGTCGGCGCGCACGCCTGCTATTAACTCGTTAAAACGCATTTCTATAGGTTGCGTAAACTCATAATTATTACCTGGTACTTCATTTACTAAATGGCGAATTTGCTTAACCAGCTCTTCTTTACTTAAAGCGGGATCAGGCCATTGTTCACGCGGCTTTAACATTAAAAAGGTGTCGGCAACGTTAGGTGGCATAGGATCGTTTGCTACATCTGGGGTGCCAATTTTTGAAAATACTTTTTCAACTTCAGGTATGTCTAAAATGGCTTGCTCTAGCTCTTTTTGCATTTTTACCGATTGTTCAATACCGGTGCCGGTAATGCGCAGTGCGTGCATGGCTATATCGCCTTCATCAAGCTGCGGTAAAAATTCAGCGCCCATATTTTTAACTTTAAAACCAAGTGCAATTACAAGCACAGCAGCAATGCTTAACATCACCCACGGCAACTTAAGCGATAAACCAAGCAGTGGTTTGTAGCCTTTTTTAATACCCCGCATAACGGCATTTTCGCTCTCGCTTACTTTTCCTCGCACAAATACCGCAATAGCGGCAGGTACAAAGGTAACAGCAAAAATAAGTGCGCCAACTAGTGCGGCTACAACCGTAAATGCCATTGGCTGAAACATTTTGCCCTCTACACCACTAAGCGCAAACAGCGGCAAATACACCAGCATAATAATTAAAATGCCAAACACCGCTGGGCTAAATACTTCTTTAGTAGCGGCGGTTACAACACTTAAACGCTCATTTAATGTAAGTAGCCGGCCATGTTTATGCTGCGCAAGGCCAAGTTGCCTTAAACAGTTTTCAACCACAATTACAGCGCCATCAACGATTAAACCAAAGTCGATTGCGCCTAAACTCATTAGATTACCCGATACGCGATTACCTACCATGCCGGTAACGGCAAATAACATACTAAGCGGAATAACCATTGCCGTAATAAGCGCACCAGTTACATTACCTAATAACAGCAGCAAAATAACAATCACTAGCACCGCGCCTTCGAACAGGTTGGTTTTTACGGTTGCTATGGTTTTATCAACAAGGGTTGTGCGGTCATAAACTGCTTCTACCACAACACCTTCAGGCAAGCTTAGCTGTACGTCTTTGAGTTTATCAGCCATGGCTTTTGCCACTACGCGACTGTTTTCGCCAATTAGCATCATGGCGGTGCCGAGCACGGTTTCTTTACCGTTATAAGTAGCAGCGCCGGTTCTAAGCTCTTTACCTAAACGCACATTTGCTACATCTTTAATCCGTACCGGTGCATCATCTCGCTTAGCAATAACCGTGTTAGCGATGTCATCAATGGTTTTTAATTGCCCTGGCGAGCGCACTAAATATTGTCCGTCAAAACGTTCTATAAACCCTGCGCCTTGATTACTGTTATTTAATTTAAGTGCAGTAATTACATCGCTTAGCGTGAGCTTATAAGCGAGTAGTTTTTCAGGCATGGGCGCTACTTGGTACTGGCGCTCAAAGCCACCTTGGCTGTTTATTTCGGTAACGCCTTTTACTTTTAATAGCTGCGGGCGAATAACCCAATCTTGCAGAGTACGTAAATCCTCTGCGTTAAATGGCATGCCATCGTCTTTTGATGCGCCTTTATTTGCATGCACAGAGTAAGTAAAAATCTCCCCTAGCCCGCTGGCAATTGGCCCTAAGTTTGGCTCAATATTGGCTGGCAAGTCTGAGCGAATACTTTGAATGCGCTCTGATATTTGCTGGCGCGCCCAGTAAATATCGGTGCCTTCGTTAAAAATAACGGTAACTTGCGAAAGTCCATAACGCGAAATCGAACGAGTGTAATCAAGCTTTGGTATGCCCGCCATAGCGGTTTCAATTAAATAGGTAATGCGCTGCTCTGCTTCAAGCGGGGTAAACCCAGGCGCTTTTGTATTTATTTGTACTTGCACATTAGTTATATCGGGTACGGCATCAACGGCTAAATTTTGTGTGTTGTATACACCAAACCCAGCAAATAAAAGCGTGAGCGCAAGCACCATCATTCGGCGTTTAACCGCAAAAGAAACTATCCAATCAATCATGCTGCCTCCTAGTGTGAGTGGCTTGCGCCGCTTTTTAAAATATCGGCTTTAATTACATAACTGTTTTGCGTTACGTACTCACTATTTGGCGAGAGCCCCTCAAGTACCTCTACCCACTCGCTGTTTTTAGCACCAAGCTTTACAGGGCGTACTTCAAATACATTGCCGCTTTTAATAAACACACTAGGTTTGCCGTTAAATTCCTGCACAGCTGTAGCCTTTACTCGCACTGCAGCATCTACTTTTGCAGTACTAATGTCGCTATTAACATGCATACCAGGGCGCCAATGACCATTAGGGTTTTTAAGCTCGATTCGCGCACGCGCAATATGCCCGCCGCTCATCATAGGGGCTATGTAAAACACCTCACCTTGCGCATTTAAATGATGATGTAAATCGTACACTTTTGCGCTTTGTCCTATGGCGAGCTTTTCAATATTTTCAGGAAAAGCCGAGAGCTCGACCCATACGGTTTCAAGGTTTACTATTTGCATTAATGCGCTATTGGCAAGCTCACCGCGCTTTAAATATTGCTCGGTAATAACGCCTGTAATTGGGCTTTTTATGGTGTAATTTTGCAGTGTTTCGCGGTTGGTTATACTGGCAAGCTTATCGCCTTTTTTAACGTTTTGACCAATGCTTACAAAAATATCGTTAACTAGGCCGGTATAAGGCGCCATTACTTCAACGGTGCCGTGCGCGGTGGGTGCTATAACACCAAATAGAGTATCTGTTAGTTCAACGCTACCTGCTTTTGCTATCTCGGTTTTAATTCCTGCGCGTTCAATTGCTTGGGAGCTTAGCGTTGTGCGCCCTTCTTCTTGCTCATGGTGGTAGTTAATTTTTTGCCCTTTATAACTTGCCATTACATCGAGCTTAAACGAGTGCGGCTCGTTTACGCTCACGGTACTTACTAAATAGTCATCTTCAGCTTTAAAACGAATAAGCTGTGGCTCTTCACTTAAACGCTGCACATTTATGGTTACGTCTAACTGGTTTATATCCACAGCTTTATCGTTATTAAACCCATATATTCGCAGCTCGGTATTACCTGCAAACTGGGTTAACTTAAGCTCTAAATCAAGGGCGTTATTGGTTAGTAAAAATCCGCCTTGCGGGCCTTTTTGTGTGTGTTCGTCTTTGTGGCCTTCTTCATGACCTTTTTCGTGATGGCTATCTGATGCCATAGCCGTGCTACTTAATAATGGGAGTGTAAATAATTGCGTTATAAATAATGCGATAAGAGTGTTATTCATGATTGATGAGTCTCAATTAAAGGTTGGCCAGTTAAACGCTCAAGGGTAAGCAGTACTTGATATAGCTCGCTATGGATGTTGATAAGTGCGCGTTTAGAATCAAATAGAGCTTGCTGTGCGTCTAGTAATTGCAACACCGATATTTGCCCTTGTTGATAGCTTTTTAAACTTTGTTTTATAAGCGTTTGTGCTTGTGGAATAACTTGATGTGTTAATAGCTGTGCCTGCGCAGTTTTACCTTGGTAATACGCATACAAAGTGCGTATTTGCTGGCGTAGCTGAATACGTAATTGCCCTTGTTGCTCATTAAGTAGCGTAAGTTGATGCTTTGCAGCCTCAATATTACCGCTATTAGAATTGCTTAATTGCAGCGGCATTGAAAAAGAAAACACCAACGAGCTGGCATCAGTTTGCTGGTTATATCGCACGCCACCACCCAGGGTTAAATCGCTTTGCCCGCTTGAGTGTTGCAGCGACAAATTAGCCGTTTGCTGCATATATTGCTGTTGTAGCAGTGCAAATTCAGGTGCTGTATTTACCGCATCAAGTAGCGCTGCTTCACTTTTAATAGCAGCTATTTGTGATAAATCGCCAGCATAGTAATCACTCACTTGCGGCTCTTGCCAAAGCTCGGTTAGAGCTAAGCGCGCACGCTCAAATTCGCTATTTAGCATCAGCGTATTTAAATCTACTTGGCTTAATGCATAACGCATGCGGGTTACATCAGCACTTGAGGCTGCACCCGCTTTAGCGCGTTTTTCAATTGCGTTAAGTGCCTGCTTAACGGTGTTTTTACGCTCACTATTTAAAGCAATTAACGCCTGAAATTTAAGTATTTGGTAATAGCGCTCAGCGGTGGTTGCTAAAAGTGCTAACCGAGTATTTTTATACTCAATTGTTTGCGCTTTTATATTTGCCGTGGCGTAGTTAATGCGGTTTTGGCGTTTATCACCCAGCTCTATTAATTGGCTTAAAGCCAGCGTGTACTGCGCCCCCGAAAACGCATGGGAGCTGTGGGTTCCTAAAAAATTTTCAGCTTCAAAACTCAGCTCAGGATTAGGTGAAAGCGCAGCTTGGGTTTTAAGCGCCGTTAATATTTTTTGATGATACGGGTAGCGTTTAAGTTCAGCATTTTGCTGCTCGGTATTTTTAAGCGCTTGCTTTAGCGTTAATACGTTTTGAGGCTCATTTTTTGCCAAAACGCTCATTGCAGGTGATGCGCACAGTAGCGCCACCAGCATAAGTAGTTTTTTATTCATATAGCATGTCCGTTTTTTAACAAACAGAGTTGACTTAATCACTACGCCTATTTTAAAAACAAGCGCAATTAAGCAACCTAAATATGTACATAACTAGCCTTATAGCGCACAGGCGCAGGCAGTTATTTACAAAGTGTTTAAAATTAAAAACTAGCTATAAAAATTTGGTGGCGGAACATCTGGTGGATAGTTTAAACCGCTATAGCACGCAGGCAGTGTAGCTTGGCTTTGCTCAGGGCTTATAGAGTGATTTAGCGTACTGTAGTAACCACAGTGGCAATGCTGATGGGCATGTATTTCAGTAGGTGATTGCGCATCTTCATCGTTTGCATTTGTTTGAGAATGAACATGCGTAACGTGATCAACTTCTTCTTGCAGGTGATACGCCGCCGCATCACAGCTAATAAAGCTGTGCACAAGCACTAAAAGTATCACGACTAAAAAGTAGTTTGAGCGCATTACCTACCTAAAAACTCTAAAATGCAATTTAAGAAATCGCACAATACCTTAAATTTATTCAAATGTAGAGAGCCGCTTACGTTATTTTCTAAATTCACTTGGTGATACACCCACTGATTTTTTAAACCGTTTAGAAAAATTAAATATATTAGGATACCCCACGTAAGCAGCAATATGGGCAACAGGCCAGCGAGTATTTAGTAGTAAGCTTTTAGCTCGTTTAATGCGTAAATAAATAAGCTGCTGCATAGGGCTTTTACCAAATTGCGCTTGGCATAACCTATGTAAATGCGGTGCTGAGTAATGCACGTGCTCGCACATAACCTCTATAGTCCAATCAAACTGTAAGCGCTCTTCTACCTCTAAAAACAAGCTGGTTAATCTGTTTTGCCCACCTATTTGCGGCTCGCTTTGCAACGTAGTGTTTAAGTAGTGGCTTAAAATAGGCATAACACCTTCGCGCAAAGTAGCGTTACTTTCGCTATATAAAAGCTCCATAGCTAAATGTAATGGCGCTAATTGCTGATTAGTTAATACCTTAGCCTGTGCTAAATTTAAATGTTGCCAACGTTTAGTGTTTGCAAGGTTTAGCCAAATCACATCCCACTTTTCGCTTGCTATTTTAACCTCAAAACTTTGCATTGCAGGCAATATAGCTAAGCTATTTTCAGTTAATGAGTATTGGTTATTAACTGTTTTAAGTGTGCCCTGACCAGCCAAAGTATAAAAAAGAGTGTGTTCGAGCGGGTTAGTACGTGCAACACAATAGTCACCCAATAAATTAGAGCAACCTGCCAGCTCTATTTCAAGGTTTGGCATTTGCGAAAGCGTGGTTAAATCAATAAACCGCTCTGTACACTCTGGGCCAATATCGAGTACATCTACAATAGTGTTGCGCATAATTTAAAATGATAGTTTTGGATAAATAAAAGAGAGCTTTAAGCATAACCTCAACGCAGTATTTTAGCTATATTTAAGCCACTATAATTGCCATACATGCAATAGGACACTAATGAACTCACTACAACACATAATTAATCGCCGTGATTGGGAAAACCCAATTTCAGTACAAGTTAATCAAGTAAAAGCGCACAGCCCACTCAATGGATTTAAAAGCGTTGACCATGCCCGTACTAACACACAATCACAAAAACAAAGTTTAAACGGCCAATGGGATTTTAAATTATTTGATAAACCCGAAGCGGTTGATGGATCACTGCTAAGTGAAACACTAAGCAAAGATTGGCAAAGTATTCCAGTGCCTTCTAACTGGCAGTTACACGGCTTTGATAAACCAATTTACTGTAATGTTAAATACCCATTTGCAGTTAACCCGCCATTTGTACCAAGCGATAATCCAACAGGTTGCTACCGCACTGAGTTTTCTATTACGGCGGATCAATTAGCGCAGCGTAACCATATTATTTTTGAAGGCGTAAACTCGGCATTTCACCTTTGGTGTAACGGTCAATGGGTGGGTTATTCGCAAGATAGCCGCTTACCAAGCGAATTTGATTTAAGCGAACTGTTAGTAGTAGGCACCAACCGTATTGCGGTTATGGTTATTCGCTGGAGCGATGGCAGTTATTTAGAAGATCAGGACATGTGGTGGCTAAGCGGTATTTTTCGCGATGTTAACTTACTTACAAAACCACAAAACCAAATACGTGATGTGTTTATAACCCCCGATTTAGACGCTTGCTATCGCGATGCAACGCTACATATAAAAACGGCGATAAATGCGCCAAATAACTACCAAGTAGCAGTACAGGTTTTTGATAATGAGCAAGCACTCTGCGAGCCACACATACAAAGCACTAACAATAAACGCGTTGATGAAAAAGGCGGCTGGAGCGATGTTGTATTTCAAACAATTGATATACAAAGCCCTAAAAAGTGGACCGCCGAAACCCCATACTTATACCGCTGCGTTGTAAGCCTGCTAGATGAGCAAGGCAACACAGTAGATGTTGAAGCCTATAACATTGGTTTTAGAAAAGTGGAAATGCTTAACGGACAGCTTTGCTTAAACGGCAAACCGCTACTTATTCGCGGTGTTAACCGCCACGAACACCACCCAGAAAACGGCCACACAGTAAGCACCGCCGACATGATTGAAGATATTAAGCTGATGAAGCAAAATAACTTTAATGCTGTACGTACTGCTCACTATCCTAACCACCCGCGTTTTTACGAGCTGTGCGACGAGCTAGGTTTATACGTAGTGGACGAAGCAAACATAGAAACCCATGGCATGTTCCCAATGGGTAGGCTTGCCAGCGATCCACAGTGGGCTGGTGCATTTATGTCGCGCTATACTCAAATGGTTGAGCGCGATAAAAACCACGCCTCTATTATTATTTGGTCACTGGGTAACGAATGCGGACACGGCGCCAACCACGATGCTATGTACGGATGGTCAAAAAGCTTTGACCCTTCTCGCCCAGTGCAATACGAAGGTGGCGGCGCAAATACCACAGCAACCGACATTATTTGCCCTATGTATGCCCGTGTAGATACACATGTTGCCGATGACGCCGTACCAAAATATTCAATAAAAAAATGGCTAAGCCTACCGGGTGAAACTCGCCCGCTTATTTTATGTGAGTACGCCCATGCAATGGGTAACAGCCTAGGTAGTTTTGACGATTACTGGCAAGCATTTAGAGAATACCCACGCCTACAAGGTGGCTTTATTTGGGATTGGGTAGACCAAGGTTTATCTAAAACTGATGAAAATGGTGAGCATTATTGGGCTTACGGCGGCGATTTTGGTGATGAACTAAATGACCGCCAATTTTGTATTAACGGCTTATTATTCCCTGACCGCACGCCGCACCCTAGCCTGTTTGAAGCAAAATACAGCCAGCAGCATTTACAATTTACGCTGCGCGAGCAAACTAAAAATCAATACACCATTGATATATTTAGCGATTACGTATTTAGACACACAGATAACGAAAAGCTCGTTTGGCAGTTAATGCAAAATGGCACCTGTGTTGAACAAGGCGAGCATATACTTAATATTGCTCCGCAAAGTACACACACGTTAACAATTAAAACTAAAACAACGTTTGAGCAAGGTGCGCAATACCACCTTAATTTAGATGTAGCACTAATTAACGACTGTAGCTTTGCAAGTGCCGAGCATGTATTAAACACCGAGCAGTTTAAGCTTATAAATAGTAATAATTTAAACAGTGAATCATTTGCACCAACTACAGAGCAAAGCGCTACAAGTGTTAACGAAACCGACTCTCAACTAAGTATTGAAAACGATAAGTTTAAACTTGTTTTTAGCAAGCAATCAGGGCTTATAGAGCAGTGGTTACAAAACGATACTCAGGTTATTAGTAGCCCACTGGTTGATAACTTTTATCGCGCCCCGCTTGATAACGACATAGGCGTAAGCGAAGTAGATAACCTAGATCCTAATGCATGGGAGGCACGTTGGTTACGTGCAGGTATAGGGCAATGGCAGCGCACATGTAGCTCAATTCACGCAGTGCAATCAAGCGTTGATATACGTATTACTTGTGTATTTAATTATGAATTTAACGGCGTGCTACAAGCAAAAACACAATGGCTATATACACTAAATAATACCGGCAATATTAGCTTAAATGTTGATGTGCAACTAAACGATACTCTACCGCCAATGCCGCGTATAGGGCTAAGTACAACGCTTAACAAGCAAAGCGATACAAAAGTAAACTGGCGTGGTTTAGGGCCTTTTGAAAACTACCCAGATCGCAAAGCCGCAGCACGTTTAGGTTATTACAGCTTGAGCTTAAATGAGCTACATACCCCGTATATTTTCCCAACTGATAATGGCCTGCGTAGCGATTGCCAATTACTGCGTATTAATAATTTAACCGTAACCGGTGCGTTTTTATTTGCAGCCAGTACTTATTCGCAAAATATGTTTACGCAAGCGAAACACACTAACGAGCTCATTGCTGATGATTGCGTACATGTACACATTGATCATCAACATATGGGGGTTGGTGGCGATGATTCATGGAGCCCAAGTACTCATAAAGAGTATTTACTTGAGCAAAAGCAGTACAGTTATTCTTTAACATTATCTGCTGAATAATTTAAACAAAAATAGCGGCCAAATTGGCTGCTATTTTTAATTAACACACACTATTTATTAGCGAGCTTTTTAGCTAATACGTTATCAAGAGAAAAGCTTCCCGCTCCTTGAATTGCTAAAACTACAGTTACTACTAGTAACGTTAATGCGTATTCATAGCCATTGTTTGCCATAAATAAGCCATTACTAATATGTACGCTAAAAATAGCAATCAGCATAGTAAAGCCGGCAACTACAGCTGCTGGGCGAGTTAACAAACCAATTGCTAATGCAATGCCACCAAAAAACTCAGCGCTACCTGCCATCATTGCTAACCAATAGCCAGGCTCTAAACCAATACTCGCCATCCATTGGCCTGTACCTTCAAGCCCGTAACCGCCAAACCAAGCAAATAGCTTTTGTGCACCATGCGCCGCTAAAATAAGGCCAACTGGTACTCGTAAAATTAATGCTGCTACGCCTGCTTTTGAGCTAAGTAATGTGTTTAGTAATTTCATGAGTTTTAGTCCTGTTTTAATTTATTTAATCGTTAGGTTTTTCCTAACCGTTGAACACAGTTTACTATCATCATTAAAAAACATTAATACGGAACTCATTGGTTAATTAGCAACGCAGTATTTATAATAACCCATAAAAAAACCGCCAACCCAAAGGTTGACGGTTTTTTATTAACGTATTACTTAGGGCGTGTTGATCTTTGTGGATTGAAATTTGTTCAATCTAGGGGCGATTAAATCGCGGCGCGAGGTTTGTAACCTAGTGGGCTAAGTAAAAACCGAGCAACAAAGAGTTAATCGTCCCTAGAAAGAACCCAAAGGGCAGCGCATGTTTGGTATT
>NZ_JACJEA010000042.1:0-33592 GCF_014163835.1 Pseudoalteromonas sp. SR43-5 | reverse complement strand
GAAAATTACGCTAGAACTAGGCAAAAATTTTTGTATCTAGTTGTTCTAAATAAAAAATTTTTAACGACGTTATAGTGCAATTTAATTCGTTAAATTGATCAAAGATTTATGCAGGTTGGTATAATAGTTAGACCAGATACCTGTAAAAAACGCCTATAAAAAATGCCGCTAAGCTTAACTGAGCGGCATTATATTATTCAATAAGCTTTTAAAGAGGCCTATTAAAAACCAAATATTTTTAAATCAAAAAACTTAGTCGCCACTGTATTTATAAATATTACAGCTAGAATGACAGGAATAAACGTTGAAAGTGAAAAGTTAACGTACTTTTCCATCAAGCTTCCCGCATAATTAGGCGAACCTAAGCTTAGCTCTTGTGTTAAGCGTGCTTTTTTCCAGCGGTACATTACAAACAAACACACCATTAAGCCATTAAGCGGTAAAATTGTGTCGTAAAATACATCAACAATAATATCAAAAAAGCTCTTACTAACGCCGCCATAACTGGTGAAAGATGTAAGGCTGTCAATCATACCAAACGACATTGTACATAAAATAGTAAGTACACCGGTTGAAAGTGTAAGGATGCCCAGTGCTTTTTTACGGCTAATACCTTTACGGTCGCTTAGTGTTGCTGTCGGTACTTCCACTATTGAAACAAGTGAAGTAATTGCTGCAAAAAATACTAATAAGAAGAACGAGAATGCAACAATAGATGCACCTACATAGCCAATATCATTTTGCAGTGCTAATAATATTTTAGGTAGGTATACAAAAATCATTGATACGGACGAATCAGAAAGTGCTGATGGGTCTGTATTTGGGTCAAAGCTAAATATCGCTGGCAACACCATTAGCCCCGCTACAAACGCAACGAGTGAGTCAGTAATAGCGACCATTTTAGCACTGCTTACAATGTCATCTTTTTTAGAAATGTACGACGCGTAAGTCATTAATATACCCATACCCAGCGATAGCGAGAAAAACGCTTGGCTTAATGCGCCATTAAGTACACTTGCACTCATCTTAGAAAAATCAGGAATAATGTAGTATTTAACACCGGCCATTGCGTTATCAAGCGTTAATACATAAGTAACTAGAGCTAGTAGCATAACTAATAAAGCGGGCATTAAAAATTTGGCGGCTTTTTCTATGCCTTGTTTAACACCACCTAACAAAATTAAGTTCACCATAATAACCACAACAGCCATATAACCAAACACAGTGTAACTATTAATAAAAACACCAAAGTGGCCAGGATCTGCAAGTAAATCTAAATTACCGAGGCCTGTTTGCGTTAAATAACCAAAGATCCAAACCGTAATCACCATATAAAATACAGCAATCATAAATGGTGTAAGCACCGCAAAAAACCCAGCTAACTTCCATTTTTTATCGTTATTAGATAATAGTTTGTACGAACCAAGTGGATCTTTTTGAGCGTTACGACCCATTGCCATTTCAGCCATCATGACTGGTAAACAAATGAATATGACAAATAAAGCGTAAATTAATAAGAATGCGCCACCACCATTTTTAGTAGCAGAAACCGGAAAACCAACTAAATTACCAATACCAACAGCTGAACCGGCCGCTGCCATTATGAATCCAAGGCGGGAACTAAATCGTTCTCTATTTTCGCTCATGCATAAAACCTTTTTATTATTTTGTATATTTCAGCGACTCTACCAGTGTTACACAGAGATTTTCAAGCAATTACAGCTTAAAAATAAAATCGAAGTGTAAACCTGTGTAAATACGCTTTTAATTCACCAATTTTCAACGCTGTGGTAGTATTGCGTTAATCAAATTTAACAATTTTTATGAGATTCCTTATGTTGTACATGATTCACTCAACAGACGTTGAAAACAGCTTAGAGCTTAGAAAAGCAGCACGCCCGGCACATTTAGCACGCCTTAGTGAGCTTGATTCACAAAACCGTCTACTTACCGCCGGTCCATTACCGGCAGTCGATAGTGAAGATCCTCAAGAAGCAGGTTTTACCGGTTCATTAGTGGTTGCTGAATTTGAATCAATTGAAGCAGCTCGAGAGTGGGCAGCAGCAGACCCTTACGTTGCCGCTGGCATCTATGAAAATACAATTGTTAAACCTTTTAAAAAGGTATTTCCTGCTTAAAAAGTATTAAACCCTAGAGCGTGCGTTGCACTGTAATTCAGGGTTTGTTCACAGGTTTTTAATTAAAATTATCAGGATAAAAACGAATTTACCGTTTTTACTTGAATTTTAGTAACTTAGTTAATTAAACTAAGTGAGTCTGGTCTAGGAGTTTTCCATTATGCGCGTATTATTAAGCCTCGGTTTTATTGCTTGTGTTAGCTTAGCTAACTTTAGTCAAGCAGCAACCGCCACCCAAGCATCTCATGCTGAGGTGGACAAAAAGAAAGCCGTAATACTCGCAAAGAAAACAATTGGCGGTAAGACCTTAAAAATTACCGAAAAAACAGATTTTTATACCGTACGAATACTCAAATCTGACGGCCACGTCGTTGATTTACATATTAATAAAAAAACCGGCGAAGTGAAAAAGGATTAAAAATGCGAATTTTAGTTATAGAAGACGATTTACATTTAGCAGATAACCTACGTAATGCCTTAGAAAAAGAACGTTACAGCGTGGATTTATGCCACGATGGTGAAGCAGGTCTTTTCCACATTACAGAATACCCGCTTGATATGGCCGTAGTTGATTTAGGTTTACCTAAAATAGACGGTATTGAGCTAATTAATAAAGCACGAGCACAAGGCATTACTATTCCTATTTTAATCTTAACAGCGCGCGATCGCTGGCAGGATAAAGTAGAAGGTTTAGATGCAGGTGCTGATGACTACCTTACCAAACCATTTCATGTTGAAGAACTTATTGCACGTTGTAATGCATTAATTCGTCGCAGTGCTGGTAAAGCAAATCCAGAAATGACTGCGGGCCCAATTAAAATTCATACACGTTCACAACAAGTATGGGTTGATGATAAAGAGCTTAGCCTTACAGCTTACGAATATAAAGTACTTGAATACTTAATGGTAAATCCGCAAAAAGTAATTTCTAAATCAGAACTGACTGAGCATATTTACGACCAAGATTTCGATCTTGATTCAAACGTAATTGAAGTATTTGTACTACGTTTGCGTAAAAAGCTTGACCCTGATGGTGTGCTAAACCCAGTAGAGACACTACGTGGGCGTGGTTACAGGCTTAAAAGCCAGTGGTAATACCGCAAATATCGTTAAAAATAAGGCAAGGATTTATCCTTGTCTTTGTTTTATTAGTCGCGCTCCCTATCTTATTTTATTCAATTGGCAAAGCGTATTACGCTTCACTTGTTGATGCGACTGAAAAAACTCTCGAAGCACAGCTTTACTCGCTAATATCTGAAGTCGACTTTACTGAGCATGGTATTATTATGCCCAGCACTATTTTAGCGCCTGAGTTAAACAGATTAAATTCTGATACCTACGCAATGATCTACCGCGATGATGACCCGGTTTGGAACTCAGAGTCGGCTGTAAATTTAAACTATGTACCTCAGCAAATAGAGACCAAAGCAGGTGCTGCCGACTTTAGGCGTGTAGAATATAATAATACCGCTTATTGGCAACTTAGCCTGACTGTAATTTTAAACAACATAGATCAATCAGAACAAGCTCGCTTTATATTAGTTAAACGTAACGACGCTCTACTTCGTTTAATGGATGGCTTTAAGCAAACCCTTGTAGATTGGATGTTTATCATGGGGATTGCAATCGCAGGCCTGATGGCGATTGGTTTCATTTGGAGCGCTCGCCCACTCCAACGACTCGATAAAGAAATAAAAGCGATTGAATCAGGCGATATTCAAGAAATTAAAGGCCTCTACCCAGTAGAGCTGCAAACAATAAAAGCAGATCTAAACTTGCTACTTGAGTCGCAACAACGCCAAAAAGAACGCTATAGAGCCTCATTGAGCGATCTTGCTCATGCACTCAAAACGCCGCTTGCTGTATTAAAATCAAGTCCATTGGCAAACGATGCCGATGCACAAGAACAACTCGACCGCATTAATGTGATGATCGAGCACCAATTAAAACGTGCTGCAACGGGCGCATCAGACACGTGGAAAAAACAAACCCCTATTAAGCCAGTACTCGATTCAATACTCAGTGCTATGGCAAAAGTATATCGTGATAAAGATATTATTTTTAGCTGCACTGTAACCGAAAAAGATTATTTTTTAGGCGATCAAACTGATTTAATGGAATTACTCGGTAACTTGATTGATAACGCCTGTAAAGCGTGTCGCTCACAAGTAGCAATACAAGTTATTCAAAGCAAAACTTTATGTATTGGAATTAGCGATGATGGTCCTGGCGTGCCAGAGGACAAACGTGAATCTCTACTTACACGGGGTACTCGTCTGGATACATACGAAAGCGGACACGGCGTAGGGATGGCAATTGTATCTGACTTGGTTAAGTCCTATCGCGGTACACTTACCATTACAGAAGCTGATAACTTAGGCGGCGCTCAATTTATTTTAGAGTTTAATTACAATGACAAAAAGTAACTATTTATTAAAACTAACTGCCATTGTGTTATTAGCTTCAAGCCAATACAGCTTTGCAGATGAAGCATGTACTTTAGCCGCTAAAGCAACAACCGATGAAGCTAAGCGATATATTCAATGCCTAGATAGCCAAATTGATAAAGCAAAACAAGCACAAGGCAGTTGGATACAAAAGCGTAAATATGAGCTAACTAAGTCACAAGAAAGCACAGGCAATACGCAAGTGCTGCCGTTATTTATGCGCAGCATTAAAAATAATGAAAAGTACCTTGAGAGCGCCTGCCAATGGCGTTACTTAATAAAACTTCCTAATGCGACAACCGCAACCATTAGCTATAAACTGTGTGAAATTGAGCTTATAAATCAATTTACAGAATCACTAAAACACCCATTTTGACGTAACTTAAGCACACTAAACTAGTTACGTTTCTTTACTCACTCCCTATAGCTTACTTGACAATTTATTCATACCAAAACAAACTACCTACTAGTAGATTGCTAAAAACTAATGGATAAACAGATGACCAAACCAGTAATTATTATAGGTGGCGGACTTGCTGGTTTATACAGTGCGTATAAATTACAACTACTTAATATTGAGTACTTATTATTAGAAGCTAAATCGCAATTAGGTGGCCGAATTTTTGCCGCGCAATCACCAATAAATAACGATGTTAGTTTTGATTTGGGTCCTACGTGGATATTTCCCCACCAACCAAAAATTCAAGCGCTAATAAAGTCACTCAACTTAAGTATATTTGAGCAATACCATAAAGGTGATGTGTT
This sequence comes from Pseudoalteromonas sp. SR43-5, assembly GCF_014163835.1. Classification (NCBI taxonomy): domain Bacteria; kingdom Pseudomonadati; phylum Pseudomonadota; class Gammaproteobacteria; order Alteromonadales; family Pseudoalteromonadaceae; genus Pseudoalteromonas; species Pseudoalteromonas sp. SR43-5. The sequence continues at coordinate 28,242 of NZ_JACJEA010000042.1, read as the reverse complement.
ATATCAAGCACCTAACTTCAAACAACCTCAACAAATTGCAGGTGCTGGAGATATGCAACTATTTAGACTCAAACACAGCATGAATACCTTAATAACTGCCTTATATGAGCAGCTTAATCCTGATTCAATATTATTAGAACACAATGTCACTGAGCTTAAAAAAGGTGATAATAACTGGCTAATTACGGTTAATCACTTAGGCAATATAAAGCACTTTACTACTGGCAAATTAATTTCAGCAATTCCTCCTCGTATGGTTACAACGCATTTAACACCTGAACTATGGGCGACTCCAACACTCATAAACCGCCTTAGCAGCGTACCTACATGGATGGCAGGACAAGCCAAGTTTATAGCTACTTTTGAACATGCATTTTGGCGTGATAAAAACTTATCTGGGCAAAGCTTTAGCCGCGTAGGCCCTATGGTCGAGATTCACGATGCCAGTGCTGAGGATAGTAATTACGCCGCATTATTTGGCTTTATAGGTGTGCCCTACTTATCACGAAACCAAGTAACTCAAGAGCAATTAATTCAAGCCTGTGCCCAACAGCTCAGCTACTTTTATGGTAAGGATGCTGAAAAGGCAACCGGATACTTTATTAAAGACTGGGCAGAGGATAAATTTGTAGCTAATAAAGACGATCAAACTCAGCCTTCACAGCACCCAGAATTTGATTTTTCAAACTTGGAAGAGCAATTAAGTAACCTCAATATTCATTTTGTAGCGAGTGAGTTTGCAAAACAAGAAGCAGGATATTTAGAAGGCGCAATATACGCAGTGGATGACGCTATTAAATCGTTTATTAATTAATAGCCCTGTATTTATTGATAACTTAACCATCAAGGGTTTTAATTTTACAGCCCTTGATGGTTATAAATGTTAGTTATTTTTAGTAACGTCTTCACCACTGCCCAATAAAGTGGCAACCCACTTGCCTTCTGCACTGGCTTCTAGGGCTATTTTTACAATCATTGTTAATGGTACAGATAAAAGCATACCCACAGTACCTAATAACCAGCCCCAAAATATTAATGATAAAAACACCACTAACGTTGAAAGACCCAGCCCTTTACCCAAAAATTTAGGCTCTACAATATTACCCATTACCGTATTTATTGTTAAATATCCTGCAGCAACAAGTCCTGCCACTAATGGGCCTTGAGTAATAAGGGCAAGTAATACAGCTGGTACAGCCGCAATAATTGAACCTATATTTGGAATGTAATTGAACATAAATGCCAACACGCCCCAAAGCACAAAGTAGTCAACGTCTAAAATCCATAAGTAAAACGCAGCAATAATACCCGTCCCTAAACTTACTAGCGTTTTAATTGCCAAGTATGAATTAATAGATTCTAAAAAGCGGTCAATTTGCTTCATTTTACTATCAGGGTCTTCAAGTGCCATATGTATTTTCTTGCTCAGCATTGGCCCTTCAAACAGCATAAAAACAACCGTTAAAATAATTAAAAACATGTTTGCCATTACGCCACCTAACCCAGTGAGCATATTAGTGGCCACATCAACCATTTTGCCAGGGTCGAACATATTAATTAACTGATCTTTATTGATCAGTATGTTGTATTGAGATGCTAAATCGACCAGCCACACAAACTCTTCTTTAAGTTGTGTTTTATACTCAGGAAGCTGCTGAGAAAAGTCGTTGATAGATTGCCCTACAAGCCCGCCAAGGCTTACCCCTAAGCCAACTATAATCAGCACGACCAACATAACAGCAATGCCTTTAGGAATTTTGTAGCGCGCAAAAAACTTGATAAGCGGGTTACAAATAATGGCAATAAATGCCGCCAAAATAAACGGAATAATAATTACACTCGCGGCTTTTATTCCAGCGAGGACCACTACTAAGGAAGCAAAAACTATTAAGCTTTTATTTACTCCAGTTAAACTTGCCAATTTATTAATCCTTTTATTAACTATATCGTCCCAGTGTAAGGCAAAAGGTAATTAAATGAAATAATTACGAAGTGATCATAAAAGCCTGTTTTACGTATAAATTTGCAAAGCTGTTTGCTAGCGAGTATGTTTTTTAATCACTTGCTTCTATTTTATTGTAAGGATGAATAATGCATATATTTATAACTGGCGCGACCGGATTAATTGGTAAGCACTTATGCCCTTTTTTACTTCATCATAATACTGTTACTGTACTTAGCCGCAATCCAACTAAAGCAAACGTATTATTAGGCCACAAAGTTAAAGCCGTAAGTGACATTAGTGATGTTGACTTTAACACTGTTGATATCGTTATTAATCTCGCTGGCGAGCCGATTGTAAATAAACGCTGGAGCGACAAACAAAAGCAAATAATACGAAACAGTCGTATTGATATTACACAGCAAATTAGTCAAGCGATTAAAGCCTGTAGTATACCCCCGCATACTTTTATATCTGGCAGTGCAATTGGTTTTTATGGTCGACAAAATAGTAATCCTATTGATGAAACTTTTGAACGCCCACACGATGAATTTAGCCACCAGCTTTGTAAAGACTGGGAAAATGCAGCACTACTCGCCCAATCAGAACAAACCAGAGTATGCCTTTTGCGAACGGGTATTGTTTTAGCTAAAAAAGGAGGTGCACTTGGAAAAATGTTACCTGCTTTTAAATTATGCCTGGGTGGCCCGATTGGTAATGGCGAGCAAGGCATGTCGTGGATACACATCGACGATATGATTCAGCTAATACTCTTTATTATTAAACACCCAGAAATATCAGGCCCTGTTAACGCAACAGCACCCAACCCTGTAAGCAATGCTCAATTTAGTAAAAGCTTAGGCGAGGCGCTCTCTCGACCTGCATTTATCACTATGCCAACCCCAGTACTTAAACTATTAATGGGTGAAATGTCAGACTTACTAACAACGGGGCAATTTGTAATCCCTAAAAAGGCACTCGTTAACAATTATCGTTTTCATCATCCTGATATAAAATCGGCTTTAGAGAGCTTGGTTTAGCGGGCGTTAATATTCGTTCAGTTAAAATCCCTTTCAAATTAGATATATGGGTAAATTACTACTTTTTACCCATATTGACCTTTAAACATTAATACATAATAATCAGCAAGTTTTCCACACCAACCACGCCTATCTTTAATAAAAGAGAATCTTAAATGCTACACCTGCCTACTGTGATCAGTCTCTCTTTTATTCTTAACGTATTAATAGGCTTGTTTTTTTTATCCGTACATAACTTTAAAAAACAAACATCATTTTTATTATTTGGCCTAGCATGCATTACCTTTGCATTTGCCGAGTTACTTGCCTGTTTAAAGTTAGTAATAGACGCGCCTTTTATTACACACTATTTGGCTGATATTTTTATATTACTAAGTCCATTGTTAATTATTATTGGGTTAAATAAATATAAGCACAGTAAGGCACTAAACTTAAAACCTCTTTATTGTCTCCTTGGATTAACGGGGGTTGCTTTATTACCCATATATTCAGACCCTGCAGGGCAAATGCTGACAAGCTTAATTATTTCGGTTTTATACCTATATTCCGCATATATTATTAAGCAGATGAACTTTGTAGCCACTTTGCAAAAAAAAGCGCTGATAGTTTGTTTTTCAATTCACAGCATTTTAATGCTCATACAAACAACACTATTGGCAATATCTATTTTTAGTATTAATTCGCCAAACTACATAGAGCCACTGCAACTTATCTTAAGTAGTCATTTAATTTTGGCCACTTGTAGCGCACTAATATTGCCATACCTGCTGGCTTCTAATACAGAGCATACACTTTCAAGCCTTGCTAACACCGATACTTTAAGCCAATTACTTAATCGCCGTGGCTTTTTTACAAAAAGTAAAGAAGCACTAAGTGATCCTAAAAATATAGACAAAAATGTGTCTGTTATTTTGCTCGATATTGATTTTTTTAAACGTGTAAACGATCAGTTTGGTCACGAAGCGGGCGACCACGCAATTAAGTGGATATCTCACTTTATTAAAGAGCAATTTTTAAATGTAGGTATTAGTGCCAGAATTGGCGGAGAAGAATTTGCCATTTTACTACCTGATTACACCCTTGGTGCAGCAAAAAGTGATGCTGAGCTATTAAGAAAGAATATAAGCACTCAAGCTTTTTATCATGAAAATCAGCATATAAAACTTTCCGTAAGCGCTGGGGTAAGTAATGCAATTAATGGGAATGCAACTATAAAAGAACTGCTCGCTTATGCCGATAAACGCCTTTACTTAGCTAAAGAAACTGGCCGAGACAAAGTAGTAACCTTTGATGAAAAAAACTTACTCACGAAAAGTTAATTGCTTTTAAGTGACTTATAAGCGCATTAAAAACAACTATATTTAAACTACCATATTTTATCTAGCTAACATCTATCCATAAAAAAAGCCCTTCATTAGAAGGGCTTTGGTATACACACAATAGAGTTAATAAACTACTTACAAGACAGCGTAGCCTCGTCCGCTTTATTTGGTACAAACTGAATATTAGCTACAGAAATTGATGCTTTACGATTGCTGTGTAAGCTAAATGGGCTTGTTAGGCTTGCAAAATTAACACCCTTATCAGCAAAACAACCTAAATCGATTGATACTGACTGCCATTTATTTTCAATAGTTTTATCAACTACGTTTGCTAAATCAATGCTTGCACCACACTCACCAGAACAAGTCATAGCAAGGGCTACATCGCTCGTTAGTGCTTCGTTTAATTTAATATCAAAGCTAATCACACTGTTTGCTTCAACGTAGGCAATGGTATCTTCTGCAAAGCTTGTTACTATTTCAGCACTGGCTTTTTCTGCACCGCTGAAGTTAAATTGGCGCGCGTCTTCTTGTACTGTTTTGTCCTCAGTACGGTATTTAATTGCACCAAATTCATGCGTACTACTCGATACATCTAAAAGCTCATCGCCCGATTTTAACAATAAGCGCCATGGCGCTACAGGTGCACCAACAAGTATATCCATACTCGTAAGCCCTGAGTTATCAAGTTTAGAGTCTTCATCAAGGTCGTCAGCTAGCACATTTTTATCGCCATACGTTAAACCAAAACCATAAGGAAGTAATGGATCGTAATTTTCATCGCCTTTATTAACCGCAGTTTGTACCGCCGATTTAGGCCAAGAAAACGATAGCTTACCTTTAAAGTTATTTTGGATGGTGCCGTCTGCCGCTTTTAATAACACATCAGCAATACCCGCACCTTCTGTACCAGGTAGCCATGCAGCCACAAACGCATCAGATGCGTTAAGTTCGCTGTTCACCCACATAGGGCGACCAGAAATAAACACAGATACAACAGGAATGCCTTGCTCTTTTAGCGAGCTTAAAAGTGCTAATGACTTTTTATTTCCGCGCTCAAACTCTAGATTATCTTTATCGCCGTGCCCTTCTGCGTAAGGTTCTTCACCAAATACAACAATGGCAACATCAGGACGTTGTTCAAACGTACCATCAGCACTTAAAGTAACACTTCCACCTGCTGCAGATATTTGCTCTTCAAGCCCTTTGTAAATTGACGTTGCTCCAGGGAAGTCTGCATTTTTATTATTAGTCCCTTGCCACGTAATACTCCAACCACCCGACTGTTTACCTATGTTATCGGCACCATCACCTGCAACAAGTACGTGTTGATTAGCTGCGATAGGTAATAGGTTATTTTTATTTTTAAGTAATACAAGCGATTCGCGCACAGCTTGGCGTGCTACTTCGCGATGCGCTTGAGCGCCAATAAGCTCTGTTTTACCCGAGTACAGGCGCTTAGCCGGACTTGGTTTATCAAATAACCCAGCGCGTAACTTAACGCGTAAAATACGTGCAACCGCATCATCAATGCGGCTCATACTTATTTTACCTGCTTTTACTTGTGCAATTGTATTTTCATATAGCGGCTTCCACGCACCTGTTGGCACCATAAAAATATCAAGGCCAGCATTTACCGCTTCTGGGCAGCTTTCGTTAGTACAGCCTTTAATTTGCCCATGGCCGTTCCAATCTCCCACTACAAAACCATCAAAACCCATACGTGTTTTTAATACATCTGTAAGTAAGTATTTATTGCCGTGATTTTTAACGCCATTCCAGCTATTAAAAGATGCCATAACAGATTGACTACCCGCCGACAAACCACCTACGTAACCTTGGGCATGAATATCAAATAGCGATTGCTCGCTGTCTATATTATTTCCCTGATCATCTCCATCAACGGTGCCGCCATCGCCAATAAAGTGCTTAACCGTGCTAATAACGCGCTTATCACTTAAAAAGTCGCCATCGGCTTTACCTTGCAATCCATTTACAATCGCTGCTGAGTAATCGTGAACAATTTTTGGATCTTCAGAATAGCCTTCGTACGTTCTGCCCCAACGGTCGTCTCGTACTACTGCTACAGTGGGTGCAAATACCCAATCTATCCCCGTAGCCATTACTTCTACTGCGGTAATAGACGCTATTTGCTCTATTAAATCTGGGTTATTAGCCGCGCCTAAACCAATGTTATGTGGAAAAAGTGTCGCGCCAATTACGTTATTATGACCATGTACTGCATCGGTGCCCCACATAGTCGGAATTTTGCTGCCGTCCACTGAGTCATCAATAGATGCTTGATACATTTTTTCTGCAAGTGCAACCCAATCCTCTGGCGTTGCATGCTTATCGCCATTAGGAAAAGCACCACCGCCATTGAGGTAAGAGCCAAAACCATATTTACGCATGTCTTCAACGGTAATATCACGAATTTCTGGTTGAATCATTTGCGCTACTTTTTGCTCAAGCGTCATATTTTCTAAAAACGTGACAATTTGAGCTTCAATAGCAGGGTCTTTTTTCACTGCAATTGAAAGCTTTGGCCAAATTTTCTCAAGCTTTGATTGCGCTTCAACATTTACTTTTTCAACATTGCTTTCGTTAGTACATCCGCTTAGTGCAGTAACACTTCCTACTAACGTTGCAATTGCTAATGCATTAAGTTTAAAAGTCGTTTTCATTATGATGGCTCCTTCACTAATACTGGTTTGCTGCCTCGTAGGCCGTAAAAAACAATAAATATGTAACATAAAATAGGTAAAACATACGAAAGTTGAACACCCACACTATCAGCAAGCGCACCTTGTAAAAGTGGCACTATCGCACCACCTACAATCGCCAAACACAAAATACCAGAGCCTTGAGCGGTATGCTTACCAAGTCCATTTAACGCTAAACTAAAAATAGTTGGGAACATAATCGAATTGAATAAACCAACCAATAGTATTGACCACATTGCTAATTGACCCGACGTGCTCATGGCAATAATGACTAAAATAATAGCCATGGTTGCGTTAAAGCCAAGTACTTTACCTGCGGGTAGTTTTTGCATTACAGCAGCACCAATGAAACGCCCAACCATAGCACCACCAAAATAATAAGTGATGTAATGAGCTGCAACATTCTCTTTTAGCCCTGCTATATTTTCTTGTGCTAAAAAGCTTACTAAAAAGCTACCAATTGCCACTTCGGCGCCTACATACATAAATATACCCACAGCACCTAATACAAGATGGCGGTACTGCCAAGCACTGCCTTCAATTGCCTCTGATTTTTCGGCTTCTGCTTTTTGCTCGCTCATAATGTCTGGTAATTTAAGCCAAGCAAAAATACCGGCTAGTAAAATAAGCATTGCAGCTAAAAGGAGGTAAGGAAGTTGAACTGACTCTGCATTTTGAGCCGGTGTTAAAAAGGCTTCTGACGCTGAGTCTAGAATTAACAGAGCACCAAATGATGGCGCAACAGTGGTACCTAATGCATTAAAAGCTTGGGTAAGCGTAAGTCGAGATGACGCAGTTTTTGGTGAGCCCAACAAACTTACGTAAGGATTAGCAGATACTTGCAATAACGTTATGCCGCTGGCAAGTACAAATAAAGCGAATAAAAATACAGAGTAACTATGTAAAGACGCTGCTGGGTAAAATAAGATACACCCTACTGCCGCAATTAAAAGCCCAACCACGATTCCTTTTTTATAACCAAGCTTTTTAACAATGTATCCACTAGGGAGTGACATTAAAAAGTAAGCGCCAAAAAAGCAAAACTGCACAAGCATTGCTTGAACATAAGTTAAATCGAAAACCGCTTTTAAATGCGGAATCAAAATATCATTTAAGCAGGTAATAAAACCCCACATAAAAAATAGTGAAGTTAAAGATGTAAGTGCAAAACCATAGTTTTTATCTTGGTGGTTTTGCGACTGTGTGTGTGATGTCAGTGGTGCTGAACTAGCCATGTGCTCTCCGCAATTTATTATTATAAATTGATCTTCAGTAAGTAATTAATACAAACCCCGCTAAGGCGCAGTATTAAAGAGTTGACCTGAAGATTAATTAACATTAATCTAAAAATGTAAGCGCTTTCACGGCTAATTAAATACGAACATGTTACATATTTCAACAACTTTTATTTTTAATAATGTTTTGTAACCGCTGAAAGTCAGTAAAAATAGGCGCTAAGCGTGCAATTAAGTTCTCAAAAAGGTTTGTAACCAATGACAAAAATATCATTACCATTTAATTCACCTCTATTAACAAAAGACTTTGTTTATGGTGTAGCAACAGCATCATTTCAGATAGAGGGCGGGTATGAGCATCGCTTACCGTGTATTTGGGATACCTTTTGTAGTACTGCAGGTAAAATTGCTGATAATTCACATGGTCATATTGCCTGCGATCATTACAACAATTGGCAACAAGACATAGATTTAATAGAGTCTCTAGGTGTTGATGCTTACAGGCTTTCTATTTCATGGCCTCGCGTTATGACTCAAGACGGAAAGTTAAATCCTGTAGGCGTTAAGTTTTATACTGATATTTTAGATGAGCTAAAACGAAAAAATATAAAAGCCTTTGTTACTTTGTATCACTGGGATTTACCGCAACACCTTGAAGATGAAGGCGGCTGGCTTAACAGAAAAACAGCTTATGCATTTGAGCAGTACGTAGAACTAATTACTAACGCATTTGGAACACGAGTGTATTCTTACGCTACATTAAACGAACCCTTTTGCAGCGCATTTTTGGGTTACGAAATTGGCATACATGCCCCAGGTCTAGTAGGCAAGCAGTATGGTAAAAAAGCAGCTCATCACTTATTACTCGCTCATGGTCTGGCTATGAACGTGCTAAATAAAACATCGCCTGATACTCAAAACGGCATTGTGCTTAACTTTACACCCGCCTACCCGCTTACAGATACTCAACAAGACATAGACAGTGCAAAATACGCTGATGACTATTTAAATCAGTGGTACATGAAACCAATAATGGACGGTAAATACCCTGATATAATTAACCAACTACCTGAGGATCATTTACCAGAAATACACCCAGGTGATATGGAATTAATTTCTCAGCCAATTGATTACTTAGGCATTAACTTTTATACCCGCCAAGTTTATAAGGCGCATCCTACTGACATTTATGAACCCATTGCACCTACAGGTCCGTTGACTGATATGGGATGGGAAGTTTACCCGCAATCGTTCACCGACCTGCTCGTATCGCTTAATAAAACATACACCTTACCGCCTATTTATATAACCGAAAATGGTGCAGCAATGCCCGATACGTATAATAATGGTGCAGTTAACGACTTAGACCGTTTAAGTTATTATAATACTCATTTAAACGCGGTTCATAATGCAATTGAACAAGGTGTTGTTATACATGGCTACTTTGCTTGGAGTCTAATGGATAACTTTGAATGGGCTGAAGGCTATTTAAAACGTTTTGGTATTGTGTATGTAGATTATAAAACCCAGCAACGCACTATTAAAAAAAGTGGCTTAGCTTATAAAGAACTCATCTCTAAAAGATAAGAGCATACCCATAACTAAAAACAAGTATAAAGCGGGATAAATAATCATGGTCAGTGTAAAAGAAAAAATAGCGTATGGCTTAGGCGACACCGCCAGTAATATTATTTTTCAAACAGTTATGATGTTTTTAATGCTGTACTACACAGACGTAGTGGGTTTATCACCCGCTGTTGTCGGTACTATGTTTTTAGCAGTACGTATTTTTGATGCTGTAACCGACCCATTAATGGGCAACCTTGCTGACAAAACACATACGCGATGGGGGCACTTTCGCCCCTACCTACTTTGGCTTTCGCTTCCTTTTGCCATTATTAGTATTTTAGCGTTTACTACGCCTGATTTAGAAGGCACCGATAAAATAATTTACGCCTTTACTACTTACACACTACTTATGGTGGCTTACACCGCTATCAATATTCCTTATTGTGCATTGGGCGGTGTACTTACTGCAGATGTAAAAGAGCGCGTGACTATTCAGTCTTACCGGTTTGTATTTGGTATGTTAGGCGGCGTAATAGTAGCGGGTTGTACTATGCCAATGGTTGAGTACTTTGGCCAAGGCGATGCAGCTAAGGGCTATCAATACACCATGACTGCAATGAGCATTTTAGGCTTTGTACTTTTTTTACTTTGTTTTTTAGGCACAAAAGAGCGTATACAACAGCCAAAAGAGCAAAACATTCCTTTTGCCCAAAGTGTTAAAGCATTAATTAAAAACGATCAATGGCGAACACTTTGCTTAGCTGCGTTTTTTTTACTTACCGGTCAAGTATTAAGGCTTACGCTTGCTGTTTACTACGTAAAATACTATTTAGGTCGAGACGATTTAATCACCTTATTTATGACACTAGGCGTTGCAGCAAGCATGCTAGGGTGTGCTTTAGCTCAACCGCTTGCAAAGCGCTTTTGTAAAATAAAAGCCTATATAAGCTTACAAGTTATTGCCGCCGCTATTTGTGGTTTTAGTTACTTTATTAGTAAAGATCAATTAGTACTCGCATTTACTGCCTTTATTTTATGGAAATTCTTTTTAGATATGGCAACCCCTTTGTTGTGGGCCAAAATGGCCGACACCATAGATTACGGGCATGAAAAAACAGGTGTACGCATTACGGGTTTAGTTTATTCAGGCGTTATATTTTTTATTAAAATGGGCGTGGCTGTAGGCGGCGCAATTGCAGGCTGGTTGTTATCTTTTTACAGCTATCAGGCCGATGCAGTACAAACTCTTGATACCCAACACGGTATTTTACTGTCATTCACTGTGTTACCTGCTTTTGGATCTTTATTTGTTGCCTACATAATGAAAAAATATACACTGACTAATCAGGTTGTTGAAAATATTCAATCTAAACTAACAGCTAGTTAAGATATATACTCTAAGGTATTATTTAGCCGAAGTAGTTAAGGATAAGCGAGTGAACAAATAACATGGCAACAATTTATCAAGTCTCAGAGCTTGCGGGCGTATCGTTAGCCACCGTTTCTCGCGTGATGAACAAAAATACCCGTGTAAGCGATAAAACCAAACAAAAAGTGCTTGATGCCATGGAGCAGCTTGGCTACAAGCCTAACTCAATAGCGCAATCTTTAGCCTCTAACTGTACTAACAGTGTCGGTATTTTAGTGTCTGAGTTACATGGTCCTTTCTTTGCCCAAATGATGGCAGGTATTGAGTCGGAGCTTCGTGCTGCGGGTAAACACGTTATTATTACCACCGGGCACAGTGAAGAAGACAAAGAACAAGAAGGCATTGAGTTTTTAATTAGCAGACGCTGCGATGCTATTATTTTGCACGTTGAAGCCGTTTCAGACGACTACCTAATAAAACTAAGTAAAGGCTCTACGCCCGTTTATTTAATGAGCCGTTACGTAGAGCAATTAAAAGACAACTGTATCAGCCTAGATAATCAATTAGGTGGCTACCTAGCCACTAAATCGATATTAAATCAAGGCCATACACAAATAGCGTACATTGCAGGTCCGCAGTTTAAAGCCGATGCTTTTAACCGCTTAGAGGGTCATAAACAAGCACTCACAGAGGCTGGTATTAAATTTGATCCTGCGCTTTATTACATTGGGGACTTTAACGAAACCGGCGGTAGTAAAGGCTTAAAACATTTTATTGATGAAAAACTTAGCTTTACTGCACTGGTATGCGCCAATGACGAAATGGCCTCCGGTGCCATGAAGTATGCACGAGAGCACGGTTATAACTTACCAATTGATTTATCGATTGTTGGATTTGATAACGTTATTTTTGCAAACTACCTATACCCTACACTCACGACCATAGATAATCCGGTCGGGAAAATGGGCGAAATGGCAGCTAAATTAGTGCTTAAAGACGTATATCAAAATAAAAACCTCGTTATAAATCGCTTTTTTGAACCTACTTTAATGCAGCGCGATTCATCAGCACCACTTATTAAATAAAAACCAAAGACTAAAAAAGAGTACTGATTTTGGTACAAAAAAAGCGGCTAAATGCCGCTTTTTGTATGTGAGCTACTTAACAATCCAAGGCGTTACTTTAATAACGTTCGATATATCGCCAAGCACTGCGCTATCATCTTCCCAGCTATCTTTAACTGCAAAATAACACACTGACTTTTCACACATTATGCTCTTATCATCAAATTGCATTGGGCTTTTAAATGTAACTGCTACGCCCTTTTGCTCTGGTAATAAAAACCACATTAATTTACTTACAAAAAAGCCCGATAAATCAGTTAACAGCTCATCAAGTTCTTCGTTAATGGTATATAACGACTGCTTTGAAAATGTTAAATCTTCAAGTTCGTTTGCTTCTATTTGAAGTTTTAATTGGCAATCATGATCTGGATTTTGTGGCTGCACCACAATGACGGCTTTATCTGTATCAAGTTGCTTATCGAACGGTAATAATAGCTGTGCTTTATCGGTGAAGTTAAGTGGGTACTCGTTTCTTTCAGTTAAAATAGTGCCGCTTTTAATGGCACACGCTTCATTAGTTGCTATATCACTTATATAAAAATTAACTCGCGCATATTGGAAGTCGCCTTTGTTAACAACTTTTAATCGGTCATAAAAACCGTCATACGACATAACAAATTCTCTTGCATTAACATTAAATGCACTCATGCCCAGCAGCACTAACGCAATGGCGTTGGTGCAATTAAAAATGTATTTATTCATCAAAGTAGGCTCTATTTTGGCTAATCATCGTGTTTAGCTCTTCTATATACGCTTCACCGCGCTCAGAGTAAGACATTAAACCATGTGTAAGTTCAGTCGCTAAAATTGGTTTTTGCTCAAGACGTAAGTTTTCACGTATTGCGCGCAAATCTTTATAAGCAGGATGCGTATTTATGTTTTTAAAATAAGAGTTTATAGCAGCTCTTACCGATTTAAACGCAGCAACTTCGTGTGCAGCTCCAGTATTACGGCGTTTTGGTACCATGCCACAACCTTTTGTGTAACACCACTGACCAAAAAAGTTAAGGCCAATACGTGCAAAACGCGATGTGCCCCACGCCGATTCATTTGCAGCTTGCATAAGCGCTAATTCTTTAGGGATTATATCAACACGGCGTAGTGCTTGCGTAAGTATTAGCGTATCAATGGTGGTTGGTAAGCCGTACGACTTTAATATTGCTGCAATATCTTTGCTTTGCTTTTTTTCTAAAGGTAATTCGTTTTGTAGCATCATGCGTGCTATTTCAAGCTTAGCGCGTTGCTGTAATATTTTTTTGTTTTCGGCTTCAACGTGCGGACGAATAAAGCTAAAAAATGCATGTTTTTTTTCTTTAACATCACTAAATTCTGAAAACTTTGGCAGTTTTACATTATGTAATGGTTTTTCTTTTTTCTTCACTTTTTTTGGTTGTTCTGACGTTTGTTCATCTAGTTCAACATCATCATTTTGTATAAACGGATATGCAAGCGCCCATACAAAAAACACGGTTAGTAAAAGCTTAAAAATCGTTTTTAACATGTATTCTCTCTTTGAAACAACAACTATGCATGGTTAATACACAAGCATACGAAGGCGCATTATACCTAAGCCACTTTATAAACGCGAATAACTGGGATTTGATGACCTTTTACGGTTGAATTTTCAGCAGTGGATTTGGGTTTTAGATAAAACAGAGCCTATGTAGTGCATTTGTTCATTCGCAATTTATAAGTCCATGGGTATACTGAGCAAAGTTTAATAATATTAACTATGTGTGAGTAAGCAGTATGGATAAACAATGGCAAAGCCGAATAATAGAGCAATATAAACATCGTCCTAACGATAACCGCTCGCCGTGGCAGGTCGACCGTTCGCGTATTATTCATGCCGCAGCATTTAGGCGTTTGCAAGCTAAAACCCAAATTATGGGTATTGGCCTAAACGATTTTTACCGCACTCGCCTTACCCACTCTTTAGAAGTATCGCAAATTGGTACCGGCATATTGCGCCATTTAAAAGCGCAACATAGCGACTTTACGCACTTTCCATCAACTGGACTGCTAGAAACACTGTGTTTGGCGCACGATATTGGCCATCCGCCTTTTGGTCATGGTGGTGAAATAGCGCTAAATTACATGATGCGCGATCACGGTGGTTTTGAAGGTAACGCACAAACACTGCGCATAGTTGCAAAACTTGAGCCCTATAGTAATGGGCACGGTATGAACCTAACTCGTCGTACTTTATTAGGTTTTATAAAATACCCCGCGTTTATTAATACGCTTTGGCATACCATTCCCGATGCCACAACCGGTCGTGCATTTATAAAAGCAGATGATTGGCGCCCTGCCAAAGGGTTATACAACGACGATGCAGCCATATTCAATTGGATAGTAGAACCACTGAGTCAAAACGATAAAACATTGCTAGGTAACCATGCCGCTATTGATAAGTACCGCGCTAAAACAACGTATAAATCGCTCGACAGCGCCATAATGGAACATGCCGACGATATAGCATACGCGGTACATGACTTAGAAGATGCCATTGCAACCCACGTACTCACATTAGACGATTGGCAAACCCATGCTCTGCCCCATTTAAAAGCACTAAACTTTGACTGGCTAAACGCCATGCTTGAATCGCTGACCCAGCGCTTGTTTTCAAAAAATGATTATGAGCGAAAAGATGCCATAGGTGAGCTGGTTAATACCTTTATTATTCATATACATTTGGATATTCAAAACGATAACTTTGAATGCCCTATTTTAAAGTACACCGCTAAATTAGATGCCCAATACGACAGTGTATTGCAAATACTTAAGCATTTTGTGTTTCAACGTTTAATACGTGACCCCGAAATGCAGCAAATAGAATTTAAAGGTCAAAATTTGCTAATAGAGTTATTTACCGCTTTTGCTAGCGATCCGCTGCGTTTATTGCCCGAAACAACACAAGCACAATACATAGAAGCGCAAAAGCAAAACCAAGGGATGCGTATAATTTGCGATTATTTGAGTGGAATGACCGACGAGTACGCCTATAAAACATACCAACGATTGTTTTCACCTATGCAGTAGCTAACTGCTAACTGCTAACATTGAAAAGGCCGAGTAAATTTAATTTACTCGGCCTTTTTGCTCAGCTATTAAAGTTAGCTATTTTGTTAAAGCGCTTTTATAACGACTCTACGCCCATGTTGTATAACGTAAAACCAAATATATCAGCGTACTGCTCAATTGTTTTACTCGTTGGTGTACCTGCACCATGCCCAGCATTGGTTTCTATGCGAATAAGCATTGGATTATTACCCGTTTGCTTTGCTTGAAGCTCAGCGGCAAACTTAAACGAATGCGAAGGAACAACTCGGTCATCATGATCGCCAGTTGTGATCATAGTCGCTGGATACTCAACACCTGCTTTTACATTATGAAGTGGTGAGTAACCTTTAATGTATTCAAACATTTCTTTGCTTTGCTCACTGGTGCCGTAGTCGTATGCCCAGCCAGCGCCGGCAGTAAATGTATGGTAGCGCAGCATATCAAGTACACCTACTGCAGGTAGAGCAACTTGGAATAGGTCTGGGCGCTGCGTCATTACTGCGCCAACTAACAAACCACCGTTAGAGCCACCGCGAAGTGCTAAGCGCTTTTTAGACGTGTACTTTTTATCTTTTAAATACTCAGCTGCGGCAATAAAATCGTCAAACACATTTTGCTTTTGCAATTTAGTGCCTGCATTGTGCCAGTCTTTACCGTACTCACCACCACCGCGAATATTAGCGACGGCGTATACGCCACCTTGCTCAAGCCATACTGCATTAACGGGGCTGAAGCTTGGCGTTAAACTAATATTAAAACCACCGTAACCGTATAAAATTGTAGGGTTTGATCCATCAAGCTTAATGCCTGTTTTATAGGTAATTACCATCGGTATTTTAGTGCCGTCTTTTGATGTGTAAAACACTTGCTCAGACGTGTAATCATCACTATTAAAATCAATAGCCGACTTACGATAAACACCCGATTCACCCGTAGCTACATCAAACGTATAAGTAGTACCTGGTGTTTTGTAGTTAGTGAACGAATAATAAAGCGTTGTTTGATCTTTTTTACCGCCAAAACCACGTGCTGTACCCACGCCTGGCAATGTAATTTCGCGAATTAGCTCGCCTTTTTTGTTGTACTGTTTTACCTGCGAAATCGCGTCAACCATGTAGTTGGCAAAAAAGGTATCGCCGCCTTTTGTAAGATTTAGTACGTTTTTGGTTTCAGGAATTAAATCAACCCAATTTTCAGGGCTTGGGTTACTTGCATCAACCGTCACTACTTTTTTGTTTGGTGCATTAAGGTTAGTAACTAAAAACAGCTTGCTGCCTTCGTTATCAATAACTGATATATCTGAATCAGTATTTCCTACAACCGTTACAAACTCACTGTTTTTATTTGTTAAGTCCTTTATAAACAGCTTATTGCCTGAAGTAGACGTACTAGCTGAAATAAGTAAGTAGCGGCCGTCATGAGTTACATCAGCGCCTACATAGCGATGCTTTTGTTCATCAGTTTCACCAAATACAACACTATCTGCAGATTGTGCAGTACCTAGCTTATGGTAATACGCTTTATGCTGATCTGTTTTAGCCGACAGCTCACTGCCTTTAGGTTTTTCGTAACTTGAATAATAAAAGCCCTCGTTACCTAACCAATCAATGCCACTAAATTTAACGTCAACAAGCGCTTCTTCAACTTGCTCTTTAGTATGTGCATCAATAACTATAATTTTACGCCAGTCGCTGCCACCTTCAGATATTTGATACGCGAGCAATGAACCATCTTTTGAAAACGATAAACCCGACATAGACGTCGTACCATCTTCACTAAACTTGTTTGGGTCTAAAAATACTTCTACGTCGCCGCCATCTTTACTACGGTACAAAACATATTGATTTTGCAGGCCATCGTTTTTATAAAAATAGGTGTAATCGCCTTCAGTAAAAGGAGGGCCTATTTTTTCGTAGTTCATTAGTTTTTCAAGGCGCTGCTTTAACTTATCGCGATAAGGTATTTGTTCTAAATAAGAAAACGTTAAATTGTTTTGCGTTTTAACCCAATCGGCAGTTTCGCTGCTCATATCATCTTCAAGCCAACGATATGGGTCACTAACGGTTTCTTCAAAGTAGGTATCTACTACATCGCCTTTTTTTGTTTCTGGGTATATAACTGCGTTAACTTGCTTCATAGGTGCTTTTACTTCTTCTTGAGTTACCGTATTAGTTGGCTCTGAACAGCCGCTAAGCGCTACAATTACAGCACACGCTAGAGTATGTTTAAACATCCCGAGTTCCATTCTTATTTATTAATAGTGCGCCTAAGCTATTAACTTTTAGCCCTTTTGTCTATTTAGATGCGTTAAGCGCCATTTATCGCTGTAAACAAATGTAAACTTACGCTTTAATAGCATTACCCTCATTAAAATAAAAAACAATAAAAGAGCACACTATGCAAAGTACAAACCCCACGTTTAAAAGCTTTAAAGCCTTCTACCCTTATTATTTAAAAGAGCATCGCAACGTGATTTGCCGCCGCTTACATTTTATAGGAAGCACCCTCGTTCTTGTTGTAATCGCAATAGCATTATTAAAACAACACTACAGTTTATTGTGGCTATTACCTGTTATTGGATATGGGTTTGCGTGGGTCGGGCATTTCTTTTTTGAAAAAAACCGCCCTGCTACTTTTAAACACCCTTTTTACAGTTTGTGGGGAGATTGGGTAATGTTTAAAGACATACTTATTGGAAAAATTAAATTTTAACACTATTTCTAGCACTCTTTTTTATACCAATTACTTATAAAAACAAAATTACTTCATGCTTTAAAGTATAGGTTCTAATAAGTAGTACATAATTTATAATACACCCATTAAATGTTAATTTAGTTAACATTTAATGGGTGTATTTTTATTTTATATTTTTAAAAATATTTATAGCTCAACAGTTGTTTATTGCCAGCCCAATAAAAATGGCTTCCTACAAATGATTAGTTAAATCTACCAACCTCATCTTACCAGTTAATTAAACGTTAAATTTAATTTTTAAATATAATTCATTATCCATCAATTACTTAGCAATCACCTTCGCTATATAACTAAAACAATGGTCATTATAAAAAACAACCAAATGTAATTATAAAAAACCTTAAATTAATTGAATGTTATTCAATTGACTGACTTTGTTAATTAAGTATATGTTCAAGGTAACAAAGAGGTTTAATCTTTATCTTTTTGTAAAAAACTAAAATAATTCAATGGGTATGGGGAAATACAGCATGAATAGAAAACCGTTATTAAAATTACAGCAGTCGGTACCACAAATATTACTCGCCATGAGTGCATCAGCTGCACTAGTTGGTTCGCTCTCAGTAAATGCTGCAGAGCAAGAAACCAAAGCAGAAGAAAACATCGAACAAATAAGCGTAATTGGCTCTCGCCGATTAGGCCGTACAGTAGAAGACAGTGCAGTACCCATCGATATAATTGGTGCAGATGCACTTAAAAATTCAGGCTTTACTGAAACGAATGCCCTACTTAGCAATTTATTACCTAGCTTTAACTTCCCGCAAGCATCACTTACTGATGGTAGCGACCATGTACGCCCTGCTCAACTTCGTGGTTTAGCACCTGATCACACTTTAGTGCTTGTTAATGGTAAACGCCGCCACAGTAATGCATTACTTAACTTAAATGGCTCAACGGGTCGTGGTTCATCATCAGTTGATTTAAATGCTATTCCAGCAAATGCTATCGACCGCATTGAAGTATTACGTGATGGTGCAGCAGCCCAATATGGCTCTGATGCTATAGCCGGTGTTATTAATATTGTGCTTAAAAGTGCCAGCAGCGGTGGTTCAGTTGCGGCTATATATGGTGCTAACGTAACCGAAATGGACGGTGTACCACAGCTTGAGTCTGTATCTGAAGGCAGTGATGGTAATTTAGCCTTTACTGAAGGGGGCGATCGCTCTTTAACAGACGGCCAAACACTAACGCTGCAAGGTAATATGGGTTTTGAACTTGGCGATAATGGCTTTTTAAACATTTCAACAGAATACCGCGACCGCCATTCAACTAACCGCTCTGACTACGATAATCGTGAAAACTATGCACGATTAGATGATGGCTCGTTAGACCCTCGTGAACTTACCGTAAATCGATATAACCATAACTTTGGTAATGGCGATGTAGAAGACTTTTCAGTGTTTTATAACGCAGGTTACCAGTTAACAAATGAGGTCGATTTATATTCGTTTGGCTCTTACAGCAAACGCGAAGGCGAAGGCGGTGGTTTTTATCGCCGTGCAAGCGATAGCCGTAATATAGAAGAAGTTTACCCTGATGGCTTTTTGCCTGTTATCACCTCAGACATAGATGACTTTTCACTGGCACTTGGCGCTAAAGGTTTTGTAAGTGAATGGAATTACGATGTATCGGCTGTATATGGTCAAGATGCATTTGAGTTTGGTGTTATAAATAGTTTAAATACCTCATACGGCCCGACTAGCCAAACAAGCTTTGATGCCGGAACACTTACCTACGATCAACTTACTTTAAACGTTGATTTTAGCCGCGAAGTAGACGTCAGCTTTTTAGAAAGCTCGGTAAGTGTAGCTGTAGGTGCTGAGTATCGCCGCGAAGGATACCAAATAGATGCAGGCGAAGAAGCATCATATGCACAAGGAACATTTGGCCCAGGAGGCGCAGTAACCGACCCAGTTGATGGCCCATTTGGCGCAGCGGGCGCACAAGTATTCCCAGGGTTTACACCCGAATCAGAGGGCGATAACAGCCGCCACAACGTGAGCTTATACATAGACCTTGAAACCTACCTAACCGACGATTGGAATTTAGCGGTTGCCGCCCGTTATGAAGATTACTCAGACTTTGGCGATACACTTAACGGTAAAGTTGCGACTCGTTATTCATTAACTGAAGACTTAGCGCTGCGCGCCTCTGTATCAACTGGTTTTAGAGCCCCCTCTTTGCAGCAACAATACTTTACCTCAGTGGCCACTGTATTTGTTGATGGCGAACCAACCGAAACCGGTACGTTCGCACCAAGCAGCGATGTAGCAAAAGCACTGGGATCACCGGGTCTTGATGCTGAAGAAGCAACAAACTACGGCGTTGGTTTTACATGGTCTACCGACTTTAATTTCAGCTTATCGGTTGATTACTACCAAATATTAATTGATGACCGCATTGTGTTATCAAACAACTTATCGGGCGATGCTATTGCCGATTTACTTCAAGGCACAGGTGCTAACCAAGGTCGTTTCTTCTTAAATGCAATTGACAGTAAAACCCGTGGTGTGGATGTGGTTGCCTCTTATAATGTAGTAACCGACGGTTACGGCGATTTAGCCTTTAACCTAGGTTATAACTACGGCAAAAATGAAGTAACAAATATTATCGACCCACCAGCAGAGCTACAAGGTGCAGGGTTTGATCAAGACAACTTGTTCTCAGGCACTGAGCTACGTCGTTTTGAAGTAAGCACACCGCGTAATAAGTACAACTTAAGCGCAACATGGACTAACGACGACATACGTACCACGCTTAGAACAACACGTTACGGTGAAACTCAAGATCCATCATCAACGGCAGAGCTAAATGAAGTACTAAAACCAAAATGGATCACTGATTTAGACGTAGCTTATGCACTTACCAATAACGTATCGTTAAGCTTGGGAGCGAATAACATTTTTGATATTTACCCAGACGCAACACGCGAAAATGTTGACGAAGTAAGCACTTTCTCACGCTTGTTCGCATACTCAAGCTTTTCACCGTATGGATTTAACGGACGCTACGTGTACGGCAAAATAGAAATGAAGTTTTAATAAGCACAGCTTAAAGTAACCAAACACACAAAAGCCACCGATTAGGTGGCTTTTTAATGCGAGTTACTATTAAATCTATTACTAAATCTATTATTAGATTTTAGTTAACCAGCCGTGTTTATCTTCACTTTTACCCCATTGAATATCGTTCAATGCTTGGCGAAGGCGCGCGGTCGTTGGGCCTGGCTCGCCAGTACCTACTTTGTATTCTTTATCGTTATGAATAAATGTACCCACAGCAGTTAGCACAGCTGCAGTGCCCGAAAGCGCAGCTTCAGTGCCAGGTTTAGCCGCACGCTCTAGTAGCTCAGTAACGCTAAAGTTACGCTCGCTTACCGTCATACCTAAATCTTTTGCAATGGTTAAAATACTGTTGCGTGTAACACCGTGTAAAAACGTGCTATCAAGCGCTTTAGTAATAATTTCGTTGCCATCAATAAGTATAAAGTTAGCAGCACCGGTTTCTTGTACATCGCCACCTGGGCAAAATAAAATTTGATCTGCTTGATACTTAGTTCGTGCAGCACTAATGGGTGCTAGTGCGCTGGCGTAGTTACCACCACTTTTTACCATACCCATGTGCGGAGCGCAGCGCATGCCATCTTCTTCAAGCAGTACACGCAGTGCAGTTGCACCACCGGCAAAGTAATCTCCTACTGGCGATAGTAATGTATATAAAAGCGAGCTCATTGATGGCGCTGCCGCTTTACCAATTGCAGCCTCAGTACCAATGTGCGTTGGACGAATATACATAGAGCCTGGTGGTAATGGCGTTTCATCTGCGTATTCGCGCATAATATCGATAATCATCGTTTTTAGCATATCGCTGTCAAAACTCGGTAAGCTTAATAGCGCTGAGCTTTGTTGCATGCGTGCAATGTTTGCATCCATTCTAAAAAGATAAACAGAACCATCTTCATGGCGAAAGGCTTTTAAGCCTTCAAAACATGTACTTGAATAATGAAGAACGTGCGCACCAGCATGAAGTTCAAGTTTATCGGAAGGAACAATTGAGCTTTCGCTCCATTTATTATCAGAAAAACGAGCTTGAATCATCTGCGGCATAAACACGGTACCAAATGCGGCCATTTTAATCTCTCTTGTGTGGTCTATTTCCCTCCATTGTATGACAATCACACGCTATTTAACCATAGCTAAAGTAAGGCTTTTTTAATTAACTATGAGAATTTTTTGCAAGTGCTGTTTACTAATCAACCGCTTTGGGTGCTATAAACAAAAAAATCGGCTAATGCAGTTGCACTAGCCGATTCTTAAAGGTAAATAATTTACTTGAACGAATATCTAATAATACGTTTTAACACCGAGGTATACTGTTTAAAAAAGCTACCTGTATGGTAATCAATACCGTGTTTTTTCAAAACGGCTTGTACTTGAGGTGCAACTTCTTGATAGCGCGAAGACGGCATATCAGGAAATAAGTGATGCTCTATTTGGCAGCTCAAATGCCCCGTTAAAACATGAAACCAATGCGACCCTTTAATATTTGACGAGCCCAGTACTTGGCGATAATACCACTGTCCTTGCGTTTCGTTTACGCAGTCTTCTTGTTTAAAAGTTTGCGTTTCTTCAGTAAAGTGACCACAAAATATTATGGTTGATGTCCATAAATTACGGATTAAGTTTGCTACTAAATTACCCGCCAATACCCATAAAAATAAAGGCCCTGCAAGTAACGGAAATATCGCATAATCTTTAATTAACTGGCGAGCGCCTTTACTAAAAAAGCGTTGCTTTAATGTAGAGTGCGATACAAGCCCTTCACGGTTTTCTTTCTTTTTACCAATAAATACACGCTCTGCAGCTAACTCGTGATACGACACGCCCCACTGAAATAACACACTCAAATTAATATACGTAAAAAACTGCCATACATTTTTAAAGCGCCATTTAAAATCATCGCTTAAACGCAACAAGCCATAACCAAAGTCTCTGTCTTTACCAATAATATTAGTATACGTATGGTGTTCAAAGTTATGAACGCGGTGCCAACTTTGTCCATCGCACGCTATGTCCCACTCATAATGTTGTGAGTTAAGTTGCTTGTCGTTCATCCAATCGTATTGACCATGCATTACATTGTGGCCAATTTCCATATTGTCTAAAATTTTAGCAAGCGCTAATAGCAGCACGCCTGCAATCCACAATAGTGGCTGAATAAAACCAAGCATAAGCAAAATTCGCCCGCTCCATTCACACACTCGCTGTTTGCGCACAACAGAGCGAATATAGTCAGCATCTTGTTGGCCAACTTTGCCAAGGGTGTCCATTTTAATGGCATCTAGCTCGCTTGCGAGCATGTCATAGTTAATGTTTTTCATAATTGTAACTCCAAATCACTAACAGGTTGGCTTACGCAAAGTTGTATTAATTGCTCGCCGTTGTCACTCAATTCACCTGTTTTTAAATTACGTACCACGCCTGACTTTTTAATACATTGGCATTGATGGCAAATACCAATACCGCAACCGCGTTTAACGGGTAGCTTTTTTTCTTCAAACTGAGTCAGTAAAACATCGTTGCCCGATACAACATGGGCACTGGCGTTAATTTTTACATTAAATTGGCTGTCGTCGTTTAAGCTAGGCAACGCTAAACCAAAGGCTTCTTGGTAGTAATTTAGCTTATGCGTTTTAGCAAAATCGCTCACCGTTTGCATAAATGCTGCAGGGCCACAGCAGTAAATATCTGGGTTTTCCCACGGCTTAATATTGCTGGTTATATCGCTTGATTGCTCTCGCGTTAATAATAAAAACGAAAAATGCTCAAACTGCGCCGCCAACTCACTTAGCTCATCAACACATTGATGCTCAGTGGCTTTTGCGTAATACACTAACGACACTTTTTGCGTAGTTTGGCTTAAGTAATCATCAAGCATAGCCAGCATAGGTGTTATACCCGAGCCGCCTGCAATAAAAGTGGCTGGCGTGTGTGTGTTTTTAAACACAAAGTCGCCGCTTGGCGCAGAAATATTGCACCACAACCCCGCTTTTAATGCACTGCTGAGTAAGCCTGTAAAGCGCCCTTGCGCATTTGTTTTGATTAGTAAGCGCACCAAACCTGTATTTTTAAATTGCTGAGCGCTTGAGGCCACGGTAAAAACGCGTGTTAATAATCGCCCATTAATTTCAACCGTTAAACTTATATGCTGCCCTGACGTATGCGCCTGCCATTGTTTGCTTGGCTTAAGTTGCACACTTAAAAAACCGCCATCAAGTACAGCTGTACTAACTACTTGCGCTCTAAACTGCCCTGCACGCCAAGCAGGTTTAAACACCTGCATTACGGGCTCTATGTAGCCTGCAAAACTTTGATGGTGTAAAAACCATTTTGAAAATTGGTTTAATACTTGAGTCATCATGGTTAAATCTCTATCAAATCTTAATTGCTTTGAACTTACACGTGTACGCCCAAACTTCAGCGCACAAGTGTACGCTCAAATTTCAAGTTTTCAACCCCAATAGAGTAATTATTCAATTTTTATTAGCGCAATTTACTAAAACAATTTCCTGTGAAGAAGTAATTTTAAAATATATAAGTGTGTGTTTTTCATTCAACTCAGCACTTAACAAATTTATTTATGCCATGTTAAGGTTATGTAAGATTGGATTAATTTTGGAAGCCATAATGATAAATTTAATGTCACAAAACACACTCCCTAAACTAATAAGTGCAGGCTTAGCCGTTGCTATATTTGCTACTAACGCACCCGCGCATGCAAAAAGCGATTACGTAAAAAACTATAAGCAGCTCGATACTTTATCGCTTAGCGTTAACGCAGTAACAGCGGCAGAAGGTGTAGTTATACCTTGGGCTATTGAGCCTTTAGCTAATGGTGATTTACTAATATCTGAGCGCAGTGGAGCCTTATTTTTATTACCTAAAAATACCACTAAATTAACTAAAGTGAAGGGCCTACCAAACATTGATGCAAATGGCCAAGGTGGATTACTTGATTTATCACTACACACCGATAGTAAGCAAAACCAATGGCTGTACTTTAGTTACTCAAGTAGTGAGGGCAAAGGAAGCGGAAGTAACACCGCCTTAATGCGCGCCAAGCTAAATAGCGATCACACGCAGTTATCTGATCAACAATTGCTATACAAAGGCGAGCATAACAGCACTAAAGGCCAACACTATGGCAGTCGTATTGTGTTTGATAATGAAGGTTATGTTTATTTTTCAATTGGCGATCGCGGCTCGCGCGACATAAACCCGCAAGATCTCACGCGGGACGGCGGTAAAATTTATCGCTTACACGAAAATGGTAATATCCCAAGCGACAATCCGTTTGTTAAACAAAAAGATGCAAAACATGCGGTATGGTCTTATGGGCACCGTAATCCACAGGGTATGTGGTTTAATAATCAAAATAATATTTTATGGTCTCATGAACATGGGCCACGCGGCGGTGATGAACTTAATATAATAAAAAAAGGCGCTAACTACGGATGGCCTTTGGTAAGTTATGGCGTTAACTACAGCGGTACCACATTTACAGACCTTAAAGAAAAAGACGGCATGCAATCGCCCGTATTACACTGGACTCCTTCAATTGCCCCTTCCGATATGTTGTATGTAACGAGTGACAAATACCCACAGTTAAAAGGTAAATTATTACTTGCCTCCATGAAATTTGCATTTATTAGCGCGCTGGAACTCTCAAAGGGCAAGGTTGTTAAGCAATATAAAATACTCGATGGCATTGGCAGAGTACGTAGCCTAGCCCAAGGCAGCGATGGTTTTATTTATTTGGGTATTGATGGGCAAGGTATTAAACGCCTAGAGCCAAAAACGTAAACATTAGCACTAAAACTAGCACACTGTACGTTAATAATTACACCGTGTTTACTTTGCGCTTTAACGGCACAAAGTAAACATTTTCACCAAACAAAGAACTATTAAGCCCATTAATGCGTACACTAACTACATATAATTTAATATATTAAGAGAATACTAATGTTTTCATTTTTAAAGCCTGACCCAATAAAAAAACTGCGTAAAGAATACGACGTTAAACTAGAGCAAGGCATGCAGGCACAAAGAAAAGGCGACATTAAAAGCTTTGCCATGTTAAGTGCCGAAGCCGAAAAAATCTGGAGTGAAATAGAAACTCTAGAGGCAAAAAAAGCTAAATAATACCAATCGTGTTAAGTTATTAGACATTTATAGCGACGAATAATTAGAGTGATAACAAGGCATAAATTTCGACATGTAGTTGTTCTACATGAGAAATTTATAACGCCGTTAACGCTTTATTTAGCACGCTAGAAAGGCTAAATACTTAAGTCGATTGGTATCAGTATACTTAAGCGTGTCAGCCTTACTTTAATAGCAGGTAGACGCGTTTAGTAAATAATTAATGACCTCGTTTTTACAACTTCCACCACCAGTAAACCACCTTTTATAATATGCTTACACAAACAAGTGTACTTAAAGCGGTTACTTGCATTATCGCCGCCGTTTTTTAGTGGCTGTTAAATCATTTAAAAAGGCTTTTAGCTTTCATTTTAAATATGTAATTGCTGCATTTACGTACAGTACTGGCGTTTTTCCTCCTAAGTCAAAAAATGAGGACGTTTTCCTCATTTGTGCATATCATTAAAAGAACAACCCGCCTGAAAGTTTATAACTGGCAATGTGTTACAAGATTTGCTATTACTATTAAAAATAACTAAGAGGACATACTTTGCTCATAAAAAGAGGAAAGTGTCCTCTGATAAAGCTATTATATGTTTAGGGAATGTTCAGAGTATGGATGAAAAATTTGAAGAAGTAGTCGGCCGGTATTTAGAAAAAGCGATTGAAGTTGAAACTGAGACTTCAATGTCTCAAGCAAGCTCTTCAATGCTATTTGCTACCGCTTGCTACAATGCTCAAAACATTCTTGATAAATCATCCCCAAACAACCTCGAAGCTAATATTACAGAGTATATTGAAATGTATGAGGATATGCTTAGGAACTCTATTGAGCACTACTCCAGCAAATAAACATATAACAAGGCAAATCAACAAGGACTAAAACTGGTTGGCTTTAGTCACTTCGTTCCTAAATTTTAGCCAACCACTTTTAGCCTGTTATTGTGGGCGTTATACGTTTAAGGAGGTTTGGTGAACGGACTCTGTGCATTGTGTAGAAAATCAGCGAAGCTTAAAGATAGTCACTTTATGCCTAAAGCTATTTACCGATCAATTAGTAAAGGTTTCCCTGAACACGGACAAAACATTGTTTTGATTAATGGCTCAGATAAATCAGCAGCCTATACAGACAAGCAAGCTAAAAAACATTTACTTTGTGAAAGTTGTGAATTGAAATTCTCCAAAAATGGGGAAGAAAAAGTAATTTCTTTTATGGCTCGACCTAACGGTTTTAAACTAGCTACAAAGATAAAAAAATTTAAAGCGTTGTCTCATGTACAAGATGAAAGATGGTATTTTCCTTCCAACGATAAAATAGCACTTAATTTCATGTACTTTGCTGTAAGCATTGCTTGGAGATTGTCCGTAACAGATTGGAGCGGGTACGGTATTCCTGATACAAAGAATTCAATTCGTGAAGAAAGCATGGTTGCTTTTTCAGATTACCTATTAGGAAATACTGAATTTCCTGCAAATACATACCTAGCTGTATATGTTGATAATCAAATAGTAGATAAACCAACAATGGGTTTTCCAACAGTTAAAAACCATGATGGCTACCAACATATAGTGTTTAATATTCCTGGACTCAAATTTAGCTTGTTAGCAGGCAACAATCCAGGGGCGGATATTAGAGAAACATTCTCTATTAATACAACTAACGTTTATTTTGTTAGTCGTAGTTTAAAAACACACCCTGATTATCATTTCATGGTTAACTTTTTAAAAAATGAATCAGTTGCAAAGGGACGGTTACTGAAAGAGCGCAGCAAAAACGTATAACAACACGCCCTGAGGTGGACGACTAGTAAAATTTAGCTATTAACTGCAAATTTTAAAAGTGGTGAGCCTCTGCGTTTTAAGGCCGCTAAATACGTCGATTCATCGTAGGGTGTATTCG
>NZ_JACJEA010000041.1:0-33785 GCF_014163835.1 Pseudoalteromonas sp. SR43-5 | reverse complement strand
GGTACTACTACTAATTCACCCTCGACCGAATCATATCTACCGATTAAGTCATTGTAATCAGTCCAATTTTGTGGATTAAAATAGCCTTTATTACTTCCGAATGATTTAGGATCTTCAGAGGCAATTACATTTTCTTTACTATCATAAATCGTTACAGCATTTGGCGGCGGATTTTTCACGCTTTCACGCAGCATTGCACGCCTTTGCTGCCTATTATTTTGCGTGCGTTTATAATTGGTAATGCCAATTACTGATGGGTTATCGCCTAGTACGGCCCCAGCTTGTTTAATATGTATATCTGCAAAGTCGCTAATTCCAAGTGCTTTATTATATGAAACCATCAAGTTTCTGATTTTTAAAGTGTGCGGTTTTAAAACGCCATTTTGATATTGACTTGCAACACGCCCCCAGGCGGCAGTTAAGTAGCCCACCGCATCTTTAGCTTTACCAAAAAACTCTTTTAAACCTTTATTTGCAAGCAGCGGTTCTTGCTCTTGCTTTTCTTCGATCAACTTTTCATGAATGCGCTTAAACTCTTCAAATCTAAATTTAGCTTCACCGTTATTCTTTTCTTTTGGTAAGGTTTTTAAAACAACACTACCGGGGATACTTATATCAAAATGTCCTTCAGGGATCATAAAACACTCAGATAGCCAGTTGCATTTCTCAAACGTGTTTTTTAAAAAGCTTTCAATTGCGCTTGTGGCTTTATTTATATTATTTTTACGCTCGTTTTCAGCAGGTAACTTTTCTTTCCAAGGCCTAAATACGCCAGTTGAAACATCGTCGATACTCAGCATATTTAATGCATTAGTAATAAAATTAAAACCAAATAAGTAGTCTACATTTTCAAGAGCTACCCAATCATTCATTACTGGGGCTAAACCAATATAATCACTTTGCTTAGACGTTAAAGCCGAATCGTTATTTAAGTCTTGTAAAAAATCAACAAACTCTTTTTGTGCAATAGGTAACTCTTTAAGTAGTTGTTCTAATTTGTCACTTGAAAGGTAGCTTTCTAAATAATCTTTATCTAAGTGTTTTGCTCCACTACGTAAAAACTTTGCACCAGAACTTAAGTCTGCATACCCCTCTTTTTTAGTTTTTATAGGGGTCATCGAAGTTCGATGTGGAAATATATAATGATCGCGCATCACTTTTTCATGCAAGTTATCATTTAACATTGCTTGATATGCAAGAACACCTGAATCATAGTGTTTCTTTTCTGTAAGCTTTTTATTTTCAAGCTGTAACTGTAAAAAAATCATTTGGCACTTATTCAACAGAGAAAGCGCAATCCCACCTGGGTCATGGATTGTAATTTGGCCTTCATTCTCTGCTGCGGCTAAATCAATCTGTTGACAGCGAGCACTCCGCAATGAATCTGCTAATCCTTGGTCTTCAACATGCGTAGGTGCTTTAGCGTTAGCACTTTTTTGTCGTGGATCATCTTTGTAAAAACCGCCGAGGCTTACAATATACTGCCACGACCATTGTGCAATGGAAAAAGCAACCTGTACTGTGGGTTCGGAGAGTGAGCCAGGCTCGCAATTTAAGCCGTTTATTTTCTTAGGCAGTAAGATAGTTTGGGTGACTAAACCGGAGTATGAACGCTCGTTTTTGCCAAATTCATTTGCCAAATCAACCTCAGATAAACAGCCGTTATCAACAGCTGCGATTTCTCGCCATAAATAGCCATTTACAAAAATATAGTAAAAACCATTTAAATTACTTACAGGTCGCTCGTCTTCTCCTAACACTTGAAATTGTGCAGATTTAGCTTTGCTTTTATCAAGCGACGCTTCGGTAAAAACTTTTGGTTTTACCGATATATACAAAGATTTATTTTCTTCACTAGGCTGATTATCTAGAGAAAATACTTCTGTATAACCAAAAGGTATATTAATGTTTCCACATTCACCTTTAACTTCAGAATCTAATTTAATCAACCCCATTTTAACCACCTACCGTAAAATTAAGAGACGCTTTATTACCACTTATGTGTTGCTTATCAGCTAAAGGAATTTTTTGCTCTGCAGCTCCCTGCGAAACCTTTATTAAACCTAATGTTGAATCATTACTATCAACCCCAGTTACCAGAACACTCGCTTGATGTGTTGTTTCAACACTTTTCAAACTATCCCTCACTTCCACACTTAACCCTCTTGGTGATGCGCCACCTGATTGCGCGAGCGGCATAGGTGGGGTGTTTTTTGAGTTTGAAATCATTAAGTCGCCTTGGCGCACTGCCGGTTTGCCTTCAATGAGTACGTTAAATGAGCCTATAATAAATTCTGCTTTTCCATCGTTAGTGCCGCTTATTATGCCTTTTTTGTTACCTGGCTTGTCGCCTTTACTCTTTGAAAAGTTACTTTTGATATTAGCCGCGCCATTTCCGTTAATTTTTACAGACCCAGCAACACTTGCTACATCGCTGGCCGCAGCCATATTTGCGTATGGAATAGGGATTACACTTGGCCCTACTGTGGTTAAACATACGTCTATGGTACTTAATTTACCGCCGCTTTTTTTGTGTACCGCTGTGCGGCCATTTATGAGTACATTTTGCCCTGACACTGTGGTTACTTGCGCTGCTTGCGATTGCGCATCTTTGGTTAGCTGCTCTTGAGTGCCGGCTTGCCACCCTAAGTGACTCGACACTAAGTCTAAAAATGCTTGGGCATTGGTAATAGGTTTATTAACATCCATATCTGTTTGTGGTTCGTTCCACGGCAAGATGGGCTCGTTTTTTTCATCGTCCCATTGTGGTGGCGGAATTATATAGTCGGGTATGAAGGTATTAACCATTTCGCCTAGTGTTTTATCGCGGTATTTTGGGCGTGCTATTTCATCTAAAAAAGCAGCTTCACCGGCATCTCTGTCTTCAAATATAGCAACATTACTGGCTTTACCTAACGCGCCGTTACTTCGTGCACTATTATTGAGGGCTAATAGCGTTGGGTTATTGTGTCGCCATGTTAACGACCCGCCAGAGCGAACATCGGCGGTTAGCGCGTCTATATCGTATTGCACACTGCCTGTTTGTTTACCTGCGGCTGCATTAATGTATGTCATGAATTTTCACTCCTTGAAATTTTTATTAATTGCTCATTGGGTGAATTAAATAATAAAAACACATGATTTAACCCTTTATTTAAAGGGTTATTTAAATAACTGTTTGTAAGCACTAAACCAGTTAGGTCGTTTGCAACGCCTTGATAGCCAATAGTATTATTTAAGTCGGCAAGCTCTATTAATTCGTCTTCTGGGCTATACAATGCTTGTGTATTAGCAAACCATTTTTTTTGCCATGCTAACGACTGCTTACCTGCAAAGAGGTAAGTATCATTAACACACGCTTGTGCTTGGTTAAGCTGTTCTTTTAACTCGCCATTAAAAAGCTGTGCTTCTAGCCCACCTTGACCATGTATAAGTAATGCACATCCACCTTCTCCATTAATTATACCCGGAGGGCCATTTAGCACTTGCACATCGTTATTTTTTGCTTGCTCGCTCACATACTGGTAACTAACACACGAATCTACTGCAATTATTAACGTATCTGGGGCTATATTTTTAAAATCGATAGTTGTTGTTTGTATAAAATCAGGTATTTGCTGAGAGATCACCTCAGCTAAAAGCTCATTGAGGGTATCGTCACTTATTACTGGGTTGTTTAATTCATCCTGTGGTAATACAAACACTATTTGACTTATGCGGGATGTTTTTCTGAGGGTTGCAATATCAATATTTTCGATAAGCTGGCTTAGTATTAGTAAGCATTTAGTTTGCCTATCGAGTTGAGCAAGCTCTTCTATTTCTACCATTATGTAGGGGGCATCTAAGCTTATATCGCAACGAATAAGTGCTTTGCTTGGTTTAGAAAATAACATTTGATTCGCAACAGCGGTATATAAGCTACTTGGTTTACACCCTGTGGCATTTATATGGCAAAGTACATCAAACTTCATTGTTGGCTTCCCTTTTTGCCACGACTAACTGACTATTTGCGCCTACGTGTATAGCATCAATGCTGCCACGCCATAATAAAGAAAAGCTTTGCGCGTCAGAATCAATAATTAAGGTGTCGCAGCGCATATTAATTGTATGCCTGTTTAATGTGTTAACCAGCTGTACTATTGGCTCTTCAAATGGAATCTCAACTCGTTGGTGCTGCCCATATTCTTGTAACGGGTATAACCCTGAAAGTGAAAACGCCCACCCTTGTGAAAACTCTTTTTTTACTCGCTGATCTAGCGGTGCCATATTATTAAAATGTTCATCAAGCACTGTTTTAAACGGGTAATTGCCAGCCATAAGTGCTTTTTGATCAATGTCGGGCATGAGCTCTATACGCGGTGACCAATGTGATGGTATAGCTGAAAAGCTTGCAACTAGGGTAGTATGGCTCGGTTTACGAAGTAGTTGGTTTGCGTATTCAATGCAAGGTAATTGCTGCCCTTTTGCTTGTTTGTTTTTAAGCTTAAACCCTCTCCCTATCGGATTTTCAAGCAGATAATTAGACTCATCGTTAAGATCTTTTCCACCAAAGGCATTGCTGTAATTAATGGATGTAGGCTCAATAATATTCGGATCAGTTGCAACAGGCCCAAGTAAAGAGCGCTTCCAAAAGCGTGCGCCAGTTACACGTAAACGCTTTTTAAACAGTGGCTGCGTTTTATCATGAAGGCCAAGCTCGACTTCAATCACTCGCGCTTGTTTGGCTTTAGGTGGGTAGGCTGTAAAGTCGCCATACACTTCAAATCCATGCTTAAAAGCAACTTGTTCGTTTACTTCACTCAGTGGAGAATGTGCGGGGTCGCCATCGTAGTCATCCGCTACAACAATATCAGGCCCTGGCTCGTTCGGTGTTACATTGCCCTTTTCGTCAAACTCAAAGCTTTGCTTTACGACAACCACTTTAGCCAGCGTACGATCACTCAACCAACCATCAAAAAAACTAGCCTGCCAAGGAGAAAAATTATTCAGCACTTGGGCTCTCCGCTATAACACTTTGCCATTGTTTGGCGCTCAGTAATACATGGTACAAACCACAGGCCTTTTGCAGTGAATAATGCGGTGCTATTACACGTTGCACAACTTCTCCAGCAAGCATTTTTAGTTTTTGTTTTGCATTACTGTGCAAAAAGCTAATGCCGTTTAATAATTGATCCCCGGGCATTAATGCAAACGCTTGTCTTGCATGCTCTGCATCGTCAAGGTTTATGCCGCTATGTACGTTTTTTTCGTTATTTGATTCCACTACAGTCACTTTGTCAGCTTGGGCAAGCGGCCTATCAGTTATTGTTAACCATGCTGCATATGCTGGTTTTTGCGTTACCCCATGCGCCATTAAATTAATAAATAAAGGCAATGTGCGTTTGTATACAAAGTGGCTTAGTACATGCTGGCAAAGCCCAGGGTTAGCTTTACAAAATAGAAGGCAAGGTTCATCCCAGCGCGGATCATTAGTAAGCCCAGCTAAAGCAAGCAATTTTGCTTTTTTATTGTCATCATTTGTTTTAGCAAATACTTTAAACAGCATGTCTGATACGTTGTCTGCGTTATTACAGTAGGCATTTACAAGTGCTGCGTAAGCAATATCAAAGTTAGCATGTAACATTGCATTGGTAAGCTCTGTTTCGCTTAAGTGCTGTGAAAAAAGTAAAGTAATTGCGTTACTATCAAGCTCTTCTTTTTCGTTGAGTACACTGTTGCGCAGTGCTTTATTATCATCTAACTGCCAATAATCAAGTAAGTGCTGTAGTACACTGTAATAACTTAAATGTTTGTCCGACTTTAAAGCTAAAAAAGTTTCGGCGCTGTTAAGTTCACTTTTTAAATTAAGACTTTGTAGCAATAGCGTGTAGATACTGTGGTGCTCAGAGTTTTCTGTCGCAAAGGTAATAAATTCATCAAGCGCTAAATGGCTTACTTGTGTTAAATTTTTACCTGCAAAGTAATCTGTGGGTGCATCACTTTTTAAATCGCTGAGTGTGTATAAATGATTTAGTAATTGGCTTTCAATTACATTGAGTCGCGCAAGAGGATAAACACCTTGCGTTTGCAGCTTTTGTTTGTGTTTTAATAAAGTAGTTAAGCGCTGCTGATGCTGCTTAACCTTAGCGACTTGAACAAACATAGTATTAATTAAGCCTAATTGGCCAGCCAGCCAAGGTAAGATCTTGCTCGCTATTGGCTGTTATATCTCGCCCTTCGAGCACTATCGTCCCGTCGGCAAATACTTCTATAGTCCCTTTAGCGGTTTGGAGGCTAATACTTTGCTGCGCTTCAATAGTTATGTGGCCTTGACTATTTTTAATGAGTGCAGCGGGCGCTTGATCTTCACTTGCAAGTAGCCCTGTTACTATAAAGCCTTGTGCAGTGTGGGTAAGTAGTACTGTGTCGCCCACTTGGCATGGTGTTATGTGCGCCGCTTGTGCTACAACACTCTGTTCGTCGTTATTTATTGTAACGCCTTTAACTCGGCCAAATTCATCAACTTTACTTACAGGTGCAAGTTGCTGATCGTGATTAAATATACTTTTAACTTTAGCGTTCATTAAATTACTCCTTTAACTTAGTTGTTACTAATTGCACTGCCTTTAATTGCTATATTAGTGGCACTTAACGTTATATTAGTGGCATCAATTGTAAGGTTACCCGCAGCATCAATTTCTATACTTGCACCACCTTGGCTTAACTGAATTGAGCCTTGCCCATTTGCTTTTATAGTAATATTTTTACCGCTATTTAGTTCTAAATCACCTTGAGGTGCTTGTAGCTCAAGGTTGCCGTCTACCGAGTAAACGCTAATATCTTGTCGTGCTTGCATTTTAAGCTCATCAGTTGCTGTGAGCTCTAAGTTACCGTCAGTCGCTTGAATACGACTATTTGAGGCTGAGTTTAGAGTTAAATCCGCAGCCGAGGTAACTGTAATATCTCCCTCGCGGGTTTGAATTTGCAGATTGTTTTCTACTCGGGTTGTAAAATTATTAGCGACTGTAAAATTTGCGTCGTTCTCGGCAATAAACTGTAGGTTTTCTTTCGCTGAAATTTTAACATCACCATCAACAGACTTTAACATTGCCTGGTGCGCACCATTTGTTGCATCGAGTATTAATTGGTTTTTATTATTTTTATTGGCAAGGCTTATTTTTTCTTCGCCTTTTTTGTCATCCATTACAAAGCTGTGCCCAGCTTTAGTTACTAATTTATTTTCAGTTGGGTTTTCGCTTGTAACAGGGTTTGGCGCATTTTCATTATAAAGGGCACCTAAAATGATAGGCCTGTCTAAATCACCATTTTCACCACACACGAGTACCTCTGTACCTTGTGTTAGTGGAAAATGCATACCGTGCCCACTGCCGCCGTAAGGTTGCATTAAACGTGTAGGACGGCTTTCTTGGCCCTCCCCATCTTGATTAAATGGTAGTTTTACTACGTAGTTACCTTTGTCATCAATTTCTTGCTCAATTAATGCATTAAACGTAGCAAATACACGTCTCGCTGGCATTAAGGGGGCTTTATAAGGCTGGTTAACACTAATTAAATAAGCTTGGTTTTTATACGTTAAGCCCTTTACATTAGAGCCGTATTCAACCGAGGCACTTTGGCTACCTTTGTGCTCTACACGCGTCACTAAATACTGACCATCATGCTCTGGGTGGTCATAAATATTTAAACGCATACCAGGGCGAAGTGCCCTGCAGTCTGTGTCTATTATTATTTGCTCACGTTGACAATCAAACGCTTGCTGCCTGATAGTTGCTAAGTCTTGCCCTTCGTTTGATTGCCCGTAATTATCACCGTAATGACTATCTTCACCAAAACCAATAACTGACGCACTGTTATTTTTTGAAACTTGCAAATTACCCGGAGCTTGGTAGTTGTAATCATCCAAGTGTGTACTTTGCGGAAATAATTGGGCCTGCCTGCTTATAGCAAAAATTGACTCACTCGTTCTTACTTGCCCAGATGGCGGTACATAGCTTAGGTTTATTTCATCAAACTCTTGCGCTATACCATTTGAATCATTGCAAATATACAATGTACATTCACCACTAGTTTGCTCTACAAAGCTGTACACAAAACCGTGCTTACGCATTAAGCGTGTTACAAATTCGTAATCAGTTTCGTTGTATTGCACGGTCATATCGAGCATGGTTGAGCTTGCTTGTACATTTAACTTTTGCGCGGGAAAACCTACTTTTTCAAACACACTCGAAATAATTTTACCTGCATCCATAGCAGTAAATACACGGTTAGAATGCTGATGCTTAAGTAATGTTAAATGAGAGCTCATGATCAAAGTATAGTGATACCCCTGATGACTTTGACCATGCGCTGTAAAACCGCTAATTAACCCTGAAATAGTGCGATCTAACATTGACCACACAAGTGACAACGAAATATCTTTGCCTATTAACATCTGAGATGTTAAATGTTCAGGGCTCAATACTTGGATTTTAAATTCATAGTCTTCACATAAACGATCGTCCCTAGACTCAAAGTCAGTTACATAGACCATTCCGTCAGGCATGCCCTGTATAGCAACACTAAAGTGACTTTTATTGGCCTTGAGTTCGTTAAATATGTCCATGAATCCCATTTTTACATCCTTTTATTTAAGCGTTATCTGCAAATGTCGCTGTAATTTCGTCTTGTTCGTCAACAGCCAGCGTTAAAATATCAGGCATGTCTTCTTCTGCCATAAACTCTAAAATTGATTTAGCGATACCAGGAAGTATTTGCTGTTCTATAACCGCATTTACCATACGTGCACCACTATCTGAAAGCGTACACTGAGTAGTCAGTTTTTCTAAAACACTGGCATCTACTCGTAGCTGCATTTTGTGGTTTTCGTGTAAACGTGTGGCAATGGCTTCAAGTTTCAAGCTAACGATAGACTGCAGTGCTTCTGAATCAAGCGCTAAGTAAGGTATAACTTGCATACGGGCAAGTAAAGCAGGTGCAAAAAAAGCAAGTAACTGCGGCTTAATTAAATCTGTCAGCGCAGCGATTGATGGTACTTTCCAAGGCGTTCCGTCTTCATTAATAGGTGCTTGCGTTGGATTTAGCGCTTCGTTAATAGCTGCTTCTTGATCGCTTTGCTGTACTTGTTCTTCCTGATCATCTTGAGGACTTAGGTCTATAACTGTAGGCGGTGTACATGCATCGATTAACTCTGCCGATCCTAAATTAGATGTCATGATAATTACAGTATTTTTAAAGTCTATTTCACGTCCTTCACCGTCACGCATGGTGCCACGCTCAAACACTTGATAAAACATGTTCATTACATCTTTGTGTGCTTTTTCAACTTCATCAAGCAAAATCACTGAATATGGGCGCTGTCTTACCGCTTCGGTTAAAACACCACCTTCACCATAACCAACATACCCTGGTGGTGAACCTTTAAGTTGCGATACGGTGTGCGACTCTTGATATTCACTCATATTAATAGTGGTTAAAAATTTATCACCACCAAATAACTGTTTTGCTAAACAACGCGCCGTTTCTGTTTTACCCACGCCCGATGGACCAGCTAGTAAAAATACGCCTAGCGGGCCTTCATCGTTGCTTACGCCGGCTTTACTCACTCTTAGTGTTTGCGCTATT
This sequence comes from Pseudoalteromonas sp. SR43-5, assembly GCF_014163835.1. Lineage (NCBI taxonomy): Bacteria > Pseudomonadati > Pseudomonadota > Gammaproteobacteria > Alteromonadales > Pseudoalteromonadaceae > Pseudoalteromonas > Pseudoalteromonas sp. SR43-5. The sequence continues at coordinate 24,164 of NZ_JACJEA010000041.1, read as the reverse complement.
TTAGCGAGTCCTGTCTGCTGCCCTATAACTTCTTGGCTAATTGTGGCTTCAAGATTAATTAAATTACTAATCTGATCTTTTACCATTGCCCCTACTGGCACACCGGTCCACTGTGAAATAATTTGCGCAACAGCATCGGCGTCTACTTCACTAAATAAGCCGTTGTCTTGTGTATTTTGCTCTTTTAGTGATTGGCGAAGTGTCAGTAATGATTCGCTATCAAGCTCTTGATCAGTTGCCTGCTTTATCTCGTTAATTTGACTCAAAGTCGAAATTTGAGATTCACGCGAGTGAGTAAGTTGCGCCAATTTATTTTGTGCAATAACCAGCTCTTCAACTAAATGGGTAAGCTTATCTTTATCAACGACTAAACCTTGTCCTAGCTCTACATTGAGACTATTGATTCTGGTTTCTAAGTAATTAATGTGCTCACGCTCAGACTCAATGGCAGCTGGGTCTGTAGCAAACGACATACGTACTCTTGCCGCTGCGGTGTCTAATACATCAATAGCTTTGTCTGGTAATTGGCGACCTGTTATATAGCGCGACGATAAAACGACAGCAGCTTCTATAGCGTCATCCGTAATTTGAATATTATGATGCTCTTGATATTTATCTTTTAAGCCTGCAAGCATTAATTGAGCCGCTTGCTCTGTTGGCTCATCCACTTTAATAAGCTGAAAACGGCGCTCTAGAGCAGCATCACGTTCAAAATACTTTTTATACTCGCTCCATGTTGTAGCAGCAACGGTTCTTAATTCTCCGCGTGCTAATGCTGGCTTTAATAAATTTGCTGCATCACTCATGCCCGCATCGCCACCGGCACCAATTAAAGTGTGCGCTTCATCAATAAACATAATTATTGGCGTAGTTGAATTTTTAACTTCGTCGATCACCGTTTTTAAGCGGCGCTCAAATTCACCTTTAACGCCGGCACCTGCTTGCAATAACCCCATATCAAGCACCAATAAGCGTACGCCTTGTAAATCACTTGGTACTTGACCATCAATTATGCGCTGGGCAAAACCTTCAACGACTGCTGTTTTACCTACACCTGGGTCACCCACTAAAATAGGGTTATTTTTTCTTCGACGGCATAACACATCGACCATCATTCTAATTTCGTCATTACGACCCAACACAGGATCAATTTTACCCTGTTTTGCTTTTTCAGTTAAATCTTCACAGTACTCATCAAGCGCAGCTGTACCGTGCGATGAATCTGTTTGATTTGCAGACTTTGATTTAGCTACTGGGTTTAAACGCTCTGAAGATTGCTGACAAATTTTATCTAAATTTTCAGCTAAAAAGCGTGAATCTATTTTATCTAGTAAAGCAGGTAATTGAAGTACAGGGCTGTAAGGTAATAACTCTGTTAATGAATCAATAAGCGCAGCACCTGTTATAAAATCACTTTTATGCTGAACATTAGCACTTAACCATGCACGCTCTAGCCATTCGTATAAACGACGAGAAAATGTAGGCTTACTTTGATTACCGGCAGGTTGTCTATTTAAAAAGTCTAATAGCTCATGCCATACTTTGTCTTGATTAATATTAAAGAAATAAAAAATGTGCTCAAGGTCACCATTACTTCCTTCTTCCATTAACTTAATAAGTAAATGCTCAGGAAGCACTTCAAAATGACTACGACTACTCGCAAACCCAGCTGCTGATTCAAGTGCTGTTGCGGTGTGGCCATTTAATTTATCTATGAGTTGTTTTATGCCTTTAGCATCCATTTTTTTATCCTTAATTCCTTAGTGTTTATACTGTTGATGGCTGTAGCTATGTGTTGTTGTATTTGCAGCTGCGGCCCCTAAATATGAATTATGTCCAAGTACTAGCGGTTGCTGACCTAAAGCTTGTTCGGCAACAGCCTCATTAGCTACTTTTATTTGGCAAACCCACTCTACATTACTTGGTAAATGCGCAGTCAGAAGTGCAGCCATTTTTATACCTTCTTCGCTTCTTGGCGTTAAACTCATGGCTGTATCACTATTAACTGGACCTATATCTATTGTTAAAATACTTCCGCTAACTAATACCTTCGTTCCAAGTACTGCAGAGCTGCCTAAAACCATTTGGTTTTCTTCGCCGATTGAACTTGGTGTATCTATTTTTTGCCAATTTGCTCGTGTGTCGTCAACTTTTAGCGTGTCTATATTTAAACTATGTTTAAGAAGCTGCGCTAAGCCAGCAGCGCTAGTTTGCTTTAAACTTGCAATACCACACTGAATTTTTTGATCAGTTTTTCCCAGTAAAATAGATTCAACTAACCCATCAAATTGGCTCGCGCCTCTGCCTGCTATATTAATTTGCGACTTTTTCCAGGCCTGAAAAAGTTGGCAATAAAGTACATGATTAAATATATCTAAAAACTGACGAACGCGGTCACCGCTTTGCTCATCACTTGCTGCTTGCTCTAATACATAGTGTGGCATGGGTGCATCCACACCATACAAACCTAAAAAAGAGGTCGATAAGCTTAATCTTCCTCTGCCATCATTCTCTAATACACATTCGCGTACATCAGTAGCCGGAAAACCAAGCTCTTTAAAAGGTTTAAAAACAACTCTGTTACTAATCCCTTGCTCTAGCTCTTGAGGTGCGGCCCAATGTTTTTCTATTAAGCTCATCGCTTTAAATAAGTTAAACCGCCAAGGCTGCTCAATAAGTAGCTCTATTGGCGCGGGTAACTTAGACCAAATAGGGTGCGCATGATTTTTATCAGCGTAGCTCATAGCTGATAACTCTTACCCGGTTCAATATCCCAACTCCACGATTTATAACTAGGAATTGCATTAACACGCGTTTGTACGCTTTCATTTATAGGGGCATACATTAAAAAGAATTCATGTAATACATTACAAAAATGATATAAATCAGCATCACCAACAAATTTACTTTCATCAATATCAATAAGTACATCAACACCTTTGATAAATATTCCGCGTTTGATTTGGCTGATCGGCGTTGCTGTTATTTTTAAAATGCTTTCAATTCGTAATCGATTCTCGGCTTTATTAGACCAATCAAATAACACTAGTAATCTTTTTAGTTCTGTAACTTGCGTAATTTGTGAAAACTTTACATTTAATAAGCTAATAAGCTGCCAGTGTTTTGGCTGACTTGGACATGCTAAATAATTAGTTGGGCGTATAACATTTTTAACCTCAACGATGCTCGGCATATCTTTTCCGCCTTCGTTCAAGTCTCCCTCTTGCAAAAGTTGACGAGGCCAACCTGCATTAAAAGAGGTTAAATCAACTGATAGAGTTTCTTTTTCATCTTCTAAATTAAAAGGAAGTTGTAAATAATGAGTCGGGGCTGCTGCACCTACGTCTTTTGTGAGCACAGTAAATAGCTTTTTTTCATCTTCAAATACGCTTTGATAACGGGGAGTGTAATCATACGATTGTCCCGTTATAGAGTTTCGACCTGCAACTGCATCTACCGTATAACTAAAAACATGATCATAACGTGCCTGATCTGCACTTATCATATAGTCAGTTCTGTTTGGCTCTATTTTAATTGGCTCTGCTGCTTGGCTAAATAAATTAACTGCTGGCACGCAATTGATTAAAATGTTCTCTTTACTTAACTGATGACCTGGCGGTAATTTATTATCACCCCTAAATACGATTTCAAAACGGTCAATATGCTCAGGAAACTCTTCGTCTTTTAAACCATCAAATGTTAAAAAATAAAACCTATCTTTTGCATTAAAATAATCAAGTAATAATGCATATCCTGGATGGCTTTTAGCCGCACTAGGCAGTAAAGCGCCATCTATATCTAAATAAGTAGCGCTGCAACCTTTTGCTTTTAACTTTTTATTGAACTCAAAATGGTTAGCACCAAAATCAAGTTCTGCTTGTTTATTAGGTGTTTTCAATAATTGGAATAAAGCACTGCACAATGGTGTATCACCACGTAAATAAAAGTTTAGTTTAGATAAATCAAAATTACTGCGTTCACCTTGGCATATAAACTTAAGCCCTATTCGTAGCTCTGCACCTAAGTGCGACTCTTGGTATCTAACATGCTCAACATCTAAAGGAACAACGTCTAAACCGTGTGTTGTGCTAAAAATTATTTTTTTATTATCGGCCTTTGCTTTAGGCGGATTAAGCTGTAAACCTTTTGAAATAGAATGTGTTTTTTGCATAGCCAATTTAGGTTTAAATTGCACCACAGTACTAGAAGGATAATAACTTAGGAGTATTGGACACAGTTGACGCAGCACTTGCTCTGAAACTTCAGGTACTGACTCATCTAAACGCTTTTGAGTATGGGCAGTTAAATACGCTACACCTTCTAATAAGCGCTCAATATGAGGGTCTCTATCTTTTAATGCATCAATGTTAAGCATTCCTGCATGCTCGGGATAAAACTGAGCAAACTGCTTACCAGCTTGGGTTAACAAGCGCATTTGAGCATCAAAATATTGCTGCATTCATCAATCCTTTAAATAAAATTAGTTAGTGTTTTTTGCATGTTGTATAACGTCTGCTTTACCACCAGATTCAAACCGAGTATTTAACTTGATACTTTGCCCGCTCGTTAAAAAAGCTTGAATATCTAGCCTTATTACACAATTATCTTCTTTAATTTCTACAGGTGTTACATTTGCATACCGTACGCGAGGTTCGTACTTTTCTATCAATTTTTTAACCTCAAGCGCTAACGTGTGTTGCGAGTATGGTAACCCCTCATAAATATCCTCTACATCGGGCAGACCATAGTCAGACAAGTGCTTCAGCACTCCTCTTCTTGCATTTAAAAGCTCATTTAAATGTTTGCAAACACTGACTTGCTCATCAGTTTGAAAACCATGATGACCATTACGTGTAACTGGTTGAGTTAAAAAATCGAATAACGCCATATTTAGATCTCAATAAAAGGATATGCTTGCGCATATCCTTCAAAATTACTGACTAATTAACGACCTTCAGTCCAAGAGTCAGAGAACTCGATGTTGCCATCTAAGTAAGTCCAAGTAATGCGTTTGTAACGTAGACAAACTGTTTCAAGGTGCGGGTAACGCTCCTTGTCTAAGTCTTTAACGTTATGCATTGTTGGTGAGATCGAAGTGATTTTTACATCTTCCAACTTGTGGCAGAAATATTCACGCTCAGTCCCTGTGTCATCAATACGGTACCATTTAAGCTCTAATTGCTTAAGTGTTTGACCGTTTGAACACGCTTTGTACAAGTACGGCGTAGCCGCATCAACAGCTTTTGTAATTACAAAAGGTTCATGCTTACGAGTACCTGTAAGTTCACCTGTATCGTTATCCGTAGGAATACGAAGTTCATGATCAAAGTGTAGGATCTCAATTGAACCTTCACGCTCTGCAACAGTTACAGAACCTTTGATGTCATTACCTTGGTCGTCCTTTAACCACATGTACGCTGGAATTGCCATTTCATTATTCTCCTTTTAGAATGAAGTGTTTCCTGTTAGTTGGCATTGGCATAAACAGTAATATTTATGCCCCCCAAAAAGCCCTCTGCTTCATGCCACTGGGGAATATGTCCCAAGTTGGATGCAACCAACTTGGGGCAACTTTTCAGACTAATAAGTCTTAATCCTTTATGTACACCAGCCAACTACTCACCAAATTGACGTATTTGATAGTACTTAAATCCGTTTCATTGGCGGCGTAGCAGTTCATTTTTCGCCAGGCATTTGCCCTACTAGCGCTAAACGAACATCAATCCCTTCAACTTGGAAATGAGGAACAATGTACGTACTTACTCTGTAGTAACCAGGGTTACCTGGAATCTCTGCTACAGTAACTTTTGCATCTTTTAGTGGATGCGTAGCTATAAGAGATTCATCAGGGTTGTTCATTTTAGTTACTAATGCGCCAAGCCAATCATTAAGCTGCTGCTCTAATTCATGGCGAGGTTTACTTGAACCAATATTTTCACGCTGTAAAACTTTTAAGTAATGCGCAATACGCGATACTAAGAAAATATATGGTAAGCGTGAGTTAATTCTTGCATTAGCTGTTGCTTCATTTGTTTCTAATACCTGTGGCTTCTGCGCACTATTAGCAGAGAAGAAACATGCAAAATCTGAATTTTTATAGTAACTAAGTGGAATAAACCCTTGGTTAGCAAACTCAAGTTCTTTAGTTTCAGAAATCAAAACCTCAGTCGGTATTTTAGTTTCTGATCCTTTACCCGCTTCGAATGAATGCAGTGGAAGATTTTCAACTTTACCACCTGACTGTGGCCCACGAATATTTACTGCCCAACCATTATCATGGAAACTACGGATGATATTTGCAGCAAATGCAAATGTTGCATTACCCCACAAATAACGTTCATGATGCTCAGCACTTACATCTTCTTGGTAATTAAAGTTACGAAGAGGATTTGTCTCACCATAAGGTAGACGTAGTAAAAAGCGCGGGAATGCTAAACCAATGTAGCGAGAGTCTTCTGATTCACGGAAATTTTTCCAACGAAGAAACTCAGCGCGCTCCATGTAAGAGCCCAAATCTTGGATTTTAGATACTTCTTCCAATGAATCTTTAAGAAAAAACTTAGGACCAACACTGCCCATAAACGGACAATGCGCTGCCGCAGATACACGTGATATCTCTTGCAGTAACGATACATCGGGTGCTGAACAATCAAACTCAAAATTAGAAACCATTGTTGAAACTGGCTCGCCACCTGGGGTATCGTAATCTGAAGTATATACATGTTTATATAATGCAGATTGAGTTGTATCTGGCGCCTCTTCAAAATCGTCTCTTAGAGTTTCTTTATCTACATCAAGCATTTCGATTTTAATGTTAGCATTGTTAGGCGTACGGTTAATTAGGTAACGTAACGAGCGCCATGCTGATTCCATTTTTTGGAAATTTGGGTGATGTAAAATTTGGTCTAACTGCTGAGAAATAATAATGTCTACTTTTGCGATGTAATCATCTAAAAGTAACTTATCAATTCGCGTTACTTCTTGGCCACTACTGCTAGCCATATCTAAAAATACATTTATAGCTGCTGTTAAGCGCTCATTTGCACGAGTTTCAGCTAGGTTGCTTGCATCTCTAAATGAATCAAGTTTGATCTCATCTGCAACTGGAGAAATATCAACCATTCCACATATATTTTCATAAGTGGATAAAGGAGCTTGCTCCGTGGTATGCGCGGCAACATTTAATTGTTCTTGCATGGACATGATAATCTCCTTATTCAGTTATTGGTTGTTTTTCATCTTCAGACGCTAGCGGCGCAATTTCATCCAGTTTAGCTTTTAACTCGTCTAGCTCTGGCTGATTTTGTAAAACACGCTCTAATTCTTTACGAAGTGATGAGTTATCTAATAAATTAGATTTAAGGTCACGAAGTAAATTACGCATAGCCATCATTTTATTAAGCTCTGGCACTTGAGAAGCTACTGATTCTGGGTCAAACGACTTAAAAGAATCAAACTCAAGGTTTACATTAATTTCGCCGTCACCTTTAATTTTGTTCGCTACCTGAAAGTTAGCTTTAGGCGCCATATCTTTAAGCACTTGCTCAATGTTATTTTTATTAATTGTTATGCGCTCACGCTCAGATAGTTCTTGGCTATTTTGACCATTTGAGTAATCACCAATTACTAACATCTTTAATGGCAATTCACTTTTTTGTGAAGCACCATCTGTATCAAGCTCTAACGAAATATTGATCCGAGCTCTGGGGATCTCTTTTTGAAATGTATCACTCATGTTATTTCCTTTGCAGTTTGGTTATCTACCGACTCAATTCCAATTAAACCTCGACATATTAGTCAAGCCCTTGTAACTAAACCCACGCTAACGCTTGTGCAGGGTTAGTTACCATCATTTGCTGACTAATATGTTTAGCAGCTAAACTCATTTCATCTTCTGGCGTTTGTGACAAACTTGCATAACACTGCTTGGAAAATCGCCATACTTCCATGCAAAAACATTGTTGCCATTGCGCTAAATCATGCGCTTTTATTTGTTTTAGTAACACGTTCAATAATGCTAAAGCATGTTCGTAATGCTCAGCTTTTATTAATAGTTTTGCCTTTAATAATTGCGCTTGGGCTTTATCAAAGTCGTTTAAAATATTTATGTGATCTACTTTAATTAGAGCTGAAGACAACTGCCCTTTTTCAACCTCTTGTATTAATTCGCTATACTGCTCATCAAACGCACTACTTTGAGAGCTAACAGACTCTGTTTTTGCAGAGTGAGATAGCTCTTTTAAAAACTCTTTATTTACAGATGAACACAGCGGACTTCCATCGTCATACTGTAGGGAAACTAAAGCAGGAAACTGCTCATTTAAATTAACTAATTGTTGCTCAAGCCAATGAACAAGCGGCAATTTATTTAATTTTTTTAATGCATTTAAACTAAGCACTTGAAGATTTAAATTAAATTGCATAGCCCCTTCCATAAACAACCCTTCGGCTAAATTTAAAGCTTGTTCAGGCTGCTCACTTGCCAATGCATTTTCAATTGGAGCAAATGCTGCAGCCCTTGGAGCGGGTAAACGCGTTTTTCCATTTTCGTTAGCGGGTAGTGCCAACCTTGTCCAACGCGCAGCTCGCGATAACTTTATTACTCTTTCAATATTATTTTGTTCTTTATCAAAGTTAAGTAGTTGCCTAACCGCACTTAAATACGCTGTATCTGAAGCAATATCAGCATTACCAATACTAAGCTGACTAGCAGCTGATGCAGGTGCAGGTGCAGTACTATTAGCTTCTGATTTTGGAGCTGTTACACCCGTATTTTCAGCTAATTTTTGCTCTGTACTAATCGCTTTTTCTTCTTGCACTGGTTCAGCTACAGGTACTGGGTTTCGCTTTTCTTGCTCTTTAGCCCACTCATTCAAAGTTGATAGAGGGCCAGATTCGTTGTCTAATAACGCAACACACTGCTCATTGTATTGAGTCAAAGCAGCTATAAGTTCAGGCCATTGTTCAGCGTTTGTATCATGCCCTTGGGCAACACCTTTTAAACGTTCTTGCTGTTGTAAAAACCATGTATTAACTGCAGCACGCATTCTGGCTCTTAGTGGGTGTACCTCATCCGTAAAAGTAGTCAACAAACGATTAAATAACAATAACGTATGCGTTAAACCTGTAACCCCAAACTCACTTGTTGCTGCTAGTGCTAAATAACTTACTATGCGTAAATCTTTACTTTGAGTGTTGAGTAAGTCTGATGCTTGTATAAACATCACTTTAAAGTCAACTTCCCCCACTCCTGATGAAGATGCTTTTAATGCTTTAAATGTTTCTTCATATTTTAAATCTTCTCCACACTTATTCCCGGCAAGAGGTGCACTTAATGCTTCAAGCCATTCAATCCAAGTGGTATGTGTATGCGGCGCTTTAATACTCATGATTTACACCAACGACGAAGTGCATCGTAAACACTCACGTTATCCATATCAGCAAAATTAAGTGTTTGTGAAGACGGCTGTTTTTCTACTTTTAAATTACATAGATCAACAATGTCATTCGTTTTTTTATCGTATTCCCACACACTATTAAAGTATGACGCTGGAATAGGTCTACAAAAAATAGTTAAACTAGGCGCTTGATTATCATCACCTAACTGATAAAAAAACCAAGGCTGCCAATTATGATCTGCCACCATAGACGCAACTAAGTGCAACCAAAACCCGGCAACTAAGGCACTTTCATGACTAAAACTAGGCATTGGTAGGCGAATACCAAACTGACTTCTTAAACACCCTCTATTAGCAATAGATTTAAGCACAGCCGATAGCTCTTCAATTAAAATTGCTCTTTTTGCAATATCGTTCAAGCCTAAATGTTGCCAAAAAACGCTCATTGGAATAGTTCTAAGTTTATCAAGCTCTAGAGTTAGATTTGGTTGCTGTTTAAGTGCATCAGCTACACGGTTATAATCTTGTGCTTTTTGCTCCATTTCATTAATACTGGCAGCTTGTTTAATATTTTCATTTACACCTAAAAGGTGCTCTATTACTTGGCTTGCAAATAAAAATAGAAAAGCAGGATGTCGCTTATATGTATCAAGCCCACTATGTACAAAAGAGCTAAATGGGTAAAAACGACCACTGCTATCTTTGCTTGGCTGCAAAACGCCAAGTAAACCACCATCATCCGCATTGCCAGATATAAAGAACAACGACTTAGTTCCATTCAAGTGGCTTGTATCAGTCGTTTTTCTACCACGGTTTAAATGGGCAAAGCCCTCTTGCAACCAATGATCAAATCCAACCGATTCTCTAGATGAAATATTGAGCTTCACAAAGTCTGGTCTTATCGGTGTTTTACCCATAAAACCAAAGCTATGTTGCTTAACCAGCGTCGGTGTTTTCTTTTTTGTAAATAAACTAAACATTGCTAGCGGCCTATTGCATTGTTCGCGACTGCGATTGAGCCAAGCTAGGGCTTTGTGAAAACAAAGAGCTTGGCAATGCAAACGATGTAAGCATGTATTTTGAAAATATACCGCTGTTGCGTCCTGATTTAAGAGAAAACTGGACTGTTAACACTTCATCAGATTTATCTTTTAATTCCCATGTTGCTAAAAACTCTGTGCCTTTAATCCACTTAACACTGGCTGAGTTAAGCACTTTTAGTAGTGCCCAAGGTCCGTCTTGCTCAATAGAAATACGACGCCCTTTATTATCTAAACCATACAGAACAGCTTTCTCTGCAGCTCCTCGACCAGGCCACGAAAAGTTACGCCATTCTTCAGGCTCATTGCGGTAGCGATAACCTTGCTCACTAAAGCCTAAGTATGTTTCACGAATGCCTCGGTGTGGAACAGGCATCATCTGAAAAGTAAAACCAGCACTATCGGCGCCATTAGAAAACAACGAACGAGTTACTTTATTTGCTTTAGTTAAACCATCAAGTAATTGCGGGCTAAAACCAATACCTACACCATTCCATTGTTTTTCTTCCCATACACCGCGGCGTACTTTCATAAATGGTTTGAGCTGGGTGTTAATAAAGCTCCATAAAATTCCTGATTCAGAATTTAAAAACTCAGAAACATCTGCTATCGCAGCATCAGGGCCAGTTAAGTTAAATGGATATTTACCAGCTAAACTGCTGTTATACATAGTATAAACTTGGTTTTCCCACTCTTGGTTAAGCTGAGTACGTGCTTTTGCCATAATAGTAGCGATACCACCATGAAGCGGGGCCTTAAATAGCTTATCTAGCGTTTCTTTGGTTTGAGGGTCTAGTGCTCGAGTTTGGCTCTCAATAATTATCCACGAAGACTGTAATGCATTACTTTGGCTATTACCTGAAAGTAAGTCCTGCGCAAATATCATTGCTTGAGCATCATCTTCATTACTCGCTGCCATTGCTTTAATGTCTGAATGGATGCTACTTAATGAACTGATGTATTGTCTTAAGTAATCAGAAGAATTCTTATCTTCATTAGGCTGTGCAAAGCGTCTTAAGTCTGCAAATCGACTTTCAAGCTCTGGCGCTCTAACCGTACTCATTTGGGTAATTGTTGGCGTGTTTAGAGCTAATTTATTTGCAACATCTGCAGCCGTCTTACCTATCGAAGCTTGGCTTTTTAAAGGGGCATCAGCGAGCGTAATATTGTCGTTAATCAGTTTCATTAAATCGTTAAAAGGGCCATCCATCGATGAAAGGCGTGCAAAATCAATACTTGCATCGTTTAGATCTCTAAATGCAGGCACTTTTATGCTATCTATAAAAGCAAACCAAGTATTGCCGTAGTCTTTAAAGTAATATGCTCGCATAGCCTTTGCCAAAGTTTCAGCTTGTGCTTCGTCAACAACATTTTGACCATTTTCATCGCTAGAACCCATAACCCAGTCACCTGAGAACACCAAACGTGAAATACGTTTAATCTCTGGGAATACATATTCCTGCCAACCTAAGTTTGTATAAACATATGGAATTTTATACTTACTCTTAAATACATCACGATTTTTAGAAATCATAAAGTCGTTTAATAACAATGGCTTTTTGCGATCAGCAAAACTTGTAATTACTTGTTGATATAACGGGAAAGCCTCTGGCTGGGTATTTAAATTGTCTCTCGCTAGCGCTATCGATGTTTGGTTAGCCTGCCAAAATGCAATTTTACCTGGCTGCTCTATGTCGTTACCCATATTTTGTAAGTACATATCAACTAAGCTACTTAGTTGTGTATAAATTGGTGCTTGCTCTTGTGCATTTATGTCTATATGAAAATGCTCAGCTATAAAATTAAGTAATTGCTCTTTAGCAAACTCCGTTGAAATATGCTCAGGGTTCGTACTCATCATTAAATGCATTTTTAGTGCATCGTAATACTGCTGACGAATCGTTGCTTTGGCTTCATCTTCATTGTCAAACCACTGAGTTTCGTACTGTTTTATTTGCGCAAGTAAATGCTCTTCACCTGGATAAGTAATAAGCTGATTCATCTGATTAAATAGCACATTTGCAACGCTATCTAAGGTTTCATCACCTTCGTAAATACCAAATATAAAGTACCACGGTAATGAATCTTCGTAAGTTTTAAGCTGACCGTAGTGCTCAAACAGCGCTAGTGTAGCAGCAAGTTTCTGCTCATCTTTAGCCTTACTTACATTAGCTTCAACAACAGCTTTTACACGTGACTCACCTTGATTAAGTAGTAGTTGATTACTTGTGTACGACGTAATAAGAAGTGCTGTAATTGCGGCAATAGATGCCAATCCCGAAGTAACGGTTAAACCTTTTAACCAGCGCCCTACTAACCGTTTTTTTCTGTTTCCTCGCGTTAAATCCTGTAGTTTAAAAATAACATCATTAAATACGCGGTTAATAAAGTAACTTTGAGTAATGCTTTCTTGTTTTTGGTCAACAACAACCGCACCAAATTGATCTCGTACACCATTAGTAATACGCTCAATAGGCGTGCCTTCTTGCGTGCCCGATGTAAAATAAACACCAGCAAACCAAGGAACTTCTTGATATGGATTAGACTTAAACAGTAAGTTAACAAACTCAGTTAACTTAGTTGAAGCTGATTGAAATTGATTAGGGAAATCAAGTATTAGCTGTTTACGATGCTCGTTGCGCTCTCGTGCAACTTTGCTTAAACGTTGTTCGCACAGTCGCTCATATAGCTCCTGCATACGAACTTCAAACATTTCTGCAGGATCATTTTTTTGATCTTCACTAATGTCGAGTAAGTACGCACCAAACACTTGCTCACGCTCTTTTTCAGATAAATCACTAAAAAAAGGTTCAAAACCACTGATTAAGTCAGTTTTGGTAAAAGTAATATATACAGGAAAAATAACGCCAAGTTGAGTAATTAGCTCTTCTATACGCTCACGTACTAATTTTACATGTTGACGGATTTCTTCACTGTCGGAAGTTAATACATCTGCAACGCTAATGGCCACCATTACGCCATTTATAGGCAGTTTTGGTCTGTATTTTTTAAGGAGCGCTAAAAATGACAACCACTCTTTATTTTCTGACTGCTCAGTTGTGTAACGCCCTGCAGTATCAATTAAAATAGCTTGATCTGAGAACCACCAGTCACAATTGCGCGTTCCACCAAAACCTTGGATATGCAATTCACTCGAATTAGAGTAAGGGAAATGTAAGCCAGAATTTGCAAATAAAGTACTTTTCCCTGTAGCCGAAGGGCCAATAATCATATACCAAGGCAAAGCGTATAAAGCAGTATTACCACGATAACCCGCACCTAAATGAGATGCTTTTAAAGATCCCAATGCTTCTTGCATCTTTTCTTTAATTTCACTTAATTCAGCACTCGAACCGGCATTATGACTTGCTAATTCAGAAGCTAACTTATCGCCTGAGCGCTTAGTCCATAACCAACGAATAAAAATAAATAAAACAAAAACAGCGGTTACAGCACCCATCGCAATTAATTTTTTATCGGTAGTATCTAAACCCACCATGCGACCGGCAAACCACACAATACTCAAAACGGCTATAAAGCCAATAAGTTGACCCGTTGCACGCGATGATACTAAGCCCAATAAAAAATGAACTAAACCGCTTTTATTAACTCTTCCCTGCATTGTGTTACCTATCGTGTTTCGTTGGTTTTATTGAGCTGAGTCAGCACTTCAATTTGGTTGTCTATTACCTGAGTACTCTGCGTTGCTTGCTTATTAATTACATAATGAAATCCAGCAAATAATGAGGCAATAGAACCCAAGCAAATAGCTAATATCACCCAATAAGGAATATTACGCCCCACCTTCATAGCAAACCCTTCTGCAGGTATACCGTTATCAGATAATTGAGAACTCGGTGTTCCTTTTATATCTTCAATTTGAGCTCTTACATCAACAATTAACGCTTTTAATTGCTCAATACCTTTAACTTTGTAAATGCCTTCAAAGCCAAGCTGCAGACAAATATAGTAAACCTCTAATGCAGCTAGCTTTTGCTCTCCGCCAGTGCGAAGCTTACCTAAACGTTCGAAAAACTCTTCTCCCGCTCGGTTGTTACCAAAAAATTCAAGTTGTAGCGGTCGCGACATCCAATCCATTCTAAAATGAGCACCTGAGCTCATAACAAATTCATCACACATAGCCGTAAGAGCAAACTTAACTTCTTGCATTAAACTTGTTGTTACCTGTTGCGAGTAACAATTACGCTCATACTCATCAAAACTAGTAAGTAAATTTTCTCTAAACTCTCCAAGCTCTAAATTAGTAGATTGCTTTAGTTTTAATGGTGTTAGCGCGTTAATTACAGGCGAAATACACGCGACTAAATCTTGTTCTTTTTGTGCTTCTTGCATAATTTCAACTCTACGTTAATTACGTGCTACGGTAACAATTTCAATTTGTGCACTTTGCAATCCAAATGGTACAAATAAGCTTAATGATTGCTCTTCAATAATTTGCTGCCAAATGAAACCATGCGACTCAAGCCTGAAGTATTCGTAACCACTTTTTATGGCCAGCTTATTTGGAGGTCGCTGACAATGTGTTAGTTGCACACCCGCTAAAGCAGATGAAATCATGATATCGAGCTTTTCGCTTGCACCTACTTTTACTTGATCACTAAATGTTTCAATCCATTTGGTGTCTTCAGATTCAAAATACACAGCTAAATAAAAGTCGTTATTAGTAAACGTTGCAGAGTCAATAGTGGCAACTTGATAAATAGCGTTAGAGGTTTTTTCAAGTTTTAAGCCCACCATTTTCTTAGGTACAACCCCTTCAAGTAAACGAGTTAATAGGCCATCAAGCTGACCGAATACATTGCTTAAATTTTTATGCTGGTATGGTGGTACTTGGTTAACTAAGTCACTGTGCTCAAACATTGAAACTGAACTAATTAAATCAACAAGCTCACAATACAAACGTTCAGGATGGACCAATGACAAGTTTTTAAGATGATCTAAACGTTTAGCCGATGGAGCCATTGCATTAAGTAACAAAAATGTATTCATTTCATTCGGCCCAAAATCAGTAACTGAGCCATAATTTTTACGTCTGCTAAGCAGCACATTAACTTTTGCATTAACTAAATTAGCCGTTCTATTTAACAGCTCAGTTAAATAAGCAGATGCACTTATATTTAATAAAGGAGGCACAAACTGTTTATTTAAAACAAACGAGCCATCTTCCGCACGACTTATTTTTAAACAGGCAATAGTGTCAAAATAAGTTTTTACATCTGAGTCAGACAGTAATATAAATTTAGGCTTTGCAACTAATACCTCACGGCTACGTGACGCATCATGATTATCTTCTAAATCAATATAATCTGCTTCATATGCGCTTAATTGCCCGCTCGCCGCATAACCTTCAATATTGCTAACTGTTTTATTTGCAGCAATAGCAATATAAATAGCACTATCTTGATGGTTACTATCGAGCTCTAGCTTTAAATCATCTTGATGCTGTCGATCAAAATCAAGCAAGCGACCATTTTCTAAAAGTAGCTTAAAACTAGTTACTTTTAATATACCGCGAGCAAGTGCTGATTCATCAATAGCAAAATGCTGTAAACCAAATGCCAATGGTGATATTAGCGCTTGACGTACAACCTGATTCTGATCGTGATAATCGTCAAATAGTTGAAAGTGTTGCTGAGCAAGCAAAACACCTTCGGCCCAAACGGGCTTTGCGGGAGCTTTTAAATTCATTACTCAGCCTTATCCACGCCAGGTAATTGAACTTCGTTGTTTGTAACCAAAACATCTAATGATGTAGACAACTTAACAGGGCCATCTGCAAGCGGGTAATACGCTTTCCAATTATCGCCACTGCGATCTCTAAATAAAGCAACAATCGCTACAAACTTTGCATTTTCAGCTTGTTCAAACTTAATTTTAGATTGCTCAGAAGGGTGAATTGTTCGCTCTTCTAATGTAATTAAACTATTAGCTAAAACTGACTTATCTGACTTCCATAATTCTTCAAATGTGGCTGTTTTAAATGTTTGTATATCCGACAATTGATACACCTTTAAAACCACTGGTAACGCTTCATCAAATTGGTTTAAATTTAAATTATCTGTTGCCTTAACATCTAAACTTACGTTAGTACTCATACAACCAGTTAACATTATAGAAAGTGATAAACCTATAATTGCATTTAAAATAAAGCGCATTTTTTACCTCAATAAATATTTTTATTTAAAATTAAAATTAGTTTTGCAAAGAGTAGCTTCATAAACTGGGCAAATAACTTTATTGAATCTTACATTCGCACAATCAGACCATTTATTAGTTTTAAAAAAGCCTAAAAAAGTCTTAGTCCTGCTTTTCTCTTGAGAATCTACTAACAAAGACTGCGTAACAACATCATCTATAGACGTAATTAACTTAGTATTTATTAATGAAAGCTCTTTTATATAAACAGATACATCACCGTTAATTAAAGTAACTTTTCCATTGCTTTTAGGGGGATTATTTAAAAAAAAGAAAAAGTGTTCTATAGAATTTTCAGAAAAAACGCGATGGGCAGGAATACCTACCTGGTCTAGTAGCGAAGAAACGCTGGCAGTAAGTGACCAAGCTAAGGAGTACAAGCTATTTATTTGATTTATAAACTCTTTTTTATTCACAACATGCTCCTTGTCATCAGTTAAACTAAAAAACTCTTAGTCTAAGGCTAGTAATAAATCCATTTATTTGGCGCATAATACAAACACCTAACCGCTATTGTCAACCTATATAAGGTTTAAAATATTAGAATATTAATGCGATTAATTAATTAGAATAAACACTCTAATTAATGTTTATAAATGAAAAATACGCAACAAAACACCACCATCCCCATTTATGAAACAATCGAGTGTAAATCTAATTTAATTTTTTATGGTTACAATTATCCAGTTGATCATTAACACACAAAAAGGTATGTTTACGCCACCAATTTTACCGAGCAGGGATTGCAACGTTTTGACTAAATCTAATTTTTTTTTGAAGGTTAATGACAAAGACCTTAATGTTACTTACCTACATGGCTACGAAAAAATTAATAAAGGCTTTAGTTATTCACTCACCGTTGAATCTTCAGTAAAAATTAATACAGATATCCTACTCGCTAATGCCAGCGTGATTTTTGTTAATAAAAACAAAAGATATCGAGAACAATGCGGTCTGATTACATCTGTAACCAATATGGGTGTATTCAACAATTTACACCGCTTTAAAATAAACATTCAAGATCGATTATCCACCTTAAAAAACACCTCAAACAGTAAAGTCTTTATTGCTGTAAACGTACAAGATGTATTAAATTACTTAGCACAAAAAGCAGGTTATTCATCAGGACAAATTGTTTTTAGGACAAGTTCCGCCTTACCGCATTTAAAGCAATGTGTGCAAGCAATGGAAAGTGACTGGGCCTTTTTTAATCGCTTGATGTCTCAGCATGGTCTTTTTTACTGGATTGAAAGCGAGTCAAGCACCGAAACACTTGTTATAAGTGACAGCAACCTCAACAGCCCCTATTTAAGTACGGGTGTATTAGAAGTTAAAGCAAACGCGGGGATGAACGCCCAGTACTGGGGTAACTTTGTCGGCTTTATGCACAGTGAAGTAACACAAACCATATATAATAATGCAGCGCAAAGTAATGCCCATGGACAATTCCAAAAAGTAGCCAGTAACAGTCAATCATTTTTCGAGCCTGCTGCAAACTCAGACGCCGAAGTATCAGCACAAACACAAAGCTTTAGTAATGCATTAGCCACACACAAAAAACGAGTTACGCTTACAGGTAACGTATCGGATGTATTTGCTGGCTGCTCAATTTCGCTTGACGATAATATGGGGTTTGCCAGTGGTGATTTGCTATGCATTGCAATAGAGCACAGCCTTAATCAAGCAAATGACGAAAGCAGCCATGAAGGTGAAACGCACTATCACTGCGTAGCGCAATTTATAGAGCGCGGTACACCTTACAAAGCAATGCCTGAGCCCCATACACCTAAGCCCATGGTATTTCCAGCAACCGTAGAATCTCTCACAAGTAATGCATTTGTAGATGAACACGGCCAATACCGTATTCGTACCGAGTTTGATAAAACAGCTCGCCCAGTAATTCAATCAAGTCCGGCACTAAAAAAACTAGCGCTATATGCTTGTGAAAACCAACCTCAAGCCACTGGCTGGCACTTCCCACTCGTTGGTGGCTCTGAGGTACTTATTGGGTGTATTAATAACGACCCAAATAACACATTTATAATGGGTTTTGCATTAAACGCCGACCAACCAAGCGTTGTTACAGCCGCTAACCCAACACATAATCGCTTATTAAGCGCCGCGCAAAATGAACTCATGTTCGATGACGATAAAGATGCCCCTAAAGTCATCTTACAAACGCTCGCAAGTGAGCACTATATTGAATTAAATGCTATAAAATCAGGCCGCCAATTTATTCAATGGATAAGCCAACTCGGTACTATAAATTTACACGCCGGGCGCGACCTGTGCCTTGAAACAGAACAAAATAATGTTCAGTTTGTTATTAAAAACAATCAATTTATTGATGTTAAAAATAACGTGTCGCAAACCACAAATAACAGCCATGTAAATTATCAAAGTGGTGGCAGCCAAGCCTTCAGTGGTAAAAATGCGACCCTTACGAGCGAGAATGAAATATCACTCCTCACTGGGCGTGCAGTAAAAGTAAATGCCCAAAGCGACATACTCCTTAAAACCAATAACAGCGACTTAAAGCTTAATGTGCCTACTGGCTCTACGTTTTTACAAACTAACAATAATATAAACATAACGGGCTCCGGCCGTGGCGATTTAATTATTCACAATGCAGGCGGCGAGATAAAACTCGACAGCCAAGGTAATGTTGATATTACCGCCACTAACGTACTCACACTTGATGGCACATTTATAACCTTTGATGGGCCGATAGATTTCGACATAACCAGCCCACAAACAGCGCGGGCACCAAGTAATGCAAGCCCTGCCAATATTAGCCGCATTAGTGATATAACCATTAATGACGCAGGTATTGCTGCAACAACGTCAAGCGTAGTGGATTTGCTTTATGTTTATCAAGATGGCACCCCTGTAAAAAACGCACCTTATACAATTAAATTTGATGATGGCACACAAAGCACAGGCCAGCTAGATGAAGACGGTATAGCGCAATTAACCGATGTACCAAATGGGCAATTTACTGTTCAATATGGGGAAGATACGCGCGAGTATGAACCTCAAGATAACACCACACCAAACCCGCTTTATGGAAAAATAACACCGCAACAAGCGGTAAAAATGATTGAAACTAATAACACAGCTTTACTTAATGAGGCTAATAACTTAGCCGCAACATCAGGCAATTGGCTTTGGGGAGCGCTGCAAGGCGATTTTAATAGAAACCCAAGTACATCCCAAATAGTAGTGGGTAGTGTAATATCTATGATCCCCGTTATTGATCAGTTAATGGATTGTCGTGATATCTGCGCAAATATTATGGTCTTAAGTGATGATGACGAAAGCAATGATAGCGACGGATGGCTAGCACTTTCTTTAACAGCTATTGGCTTAGTTCCTATCCTTGGTAGTGCGTTAAAAGGCACTCTAAAAGTCATTATAAAAAATATGGGGGCAACACTTGATGCAGCCTTTGCCGTATTGCGAAAACTGGGTAAAGGCGACCCACACGCGTTTCTTAAAAATCTGGATTGGTCAAAACTCACTCAAGACTCAACAAAAGCGGTTAAAAATCAAATTAGCACAATTAAAGAAGCACTTGAGTCTATCTTAGACTCTTGGTTAATTCGCAAAATGTTAGACAATCATGCTATTAAGTCTATTGAAAGTACCTTAACTAAATTAAAACAGTTTGAAACTAAAGTAGACTCAGGAATACAGCAAGGCATTAATCGTATTAAAGGCTACGTTGACGAAGCACTATTAAATAATGCCAAAGGTCGCGTTGTAAGAGGTAATACCGGCCAGCCTGTTAAAGCAAAAACTGCTGAATTAGATGCCAGTGACATAGAGCTACCTTATAAAATTAAAGATGGTGTAAAAGCGATTGGTAGCTCACCTATTATTTTTAAACGTCACCACCCCCATGGGCAACAAAATGGTGACTGGCCTGATAGTTACACACTTATGCCAAATGGAAGGCCTCTTGGGGCAAATGAGGGGATAATGCCTGATGACTTTAAAGGATTAAAGAAACTAGATGAAAATAGCTTGGGCAAAATAGATGAAGGATGGCCGGATTTAAGATATGGTGACAATTTTGAAAACTTCACCGATTTAAAAGCGGACACACTTCCCAAAGGAACAAAGATTTATCGTATTATTGACGAAGGCACATCTGAAGCAACTCGTCAAAGCTCTGGCGCCTACTGGGCCTTTGAGTTACCTATGTCAAAAGCGCAATGGCGAGAAAATTATGCAGTTAAAGATTCATGGAATGACAATGGTCACTATATTGAACACATACTAGAGCAAGATGAAAAAGTATGGGTCGGCGGTGTGGCTGGGCAGAAATATGAAGAGTTTGAAGGCAAGAACTTTTATTTAAAAGGAGCTGAAACACAGATATTTATCAAGCCTGGTTTAATCACTGGTGACAAAATACAACCAAAACTAACAAATTGGCCGGATGCAATATAATGAATGAAAATGCAAAAAAAACACTCCTCGAGAGGAAGTTTACTTCAATAGACTACATCAAACTTTACGTGGATAGTTATCAGGAAATTGTTGAAACGCTTGAAGCCGGAATGAATGAGTTTGAACTCCAGTTGCAAAAAAATCCGACTTTAAACATGGACAACTTTAAGTCATGGCAACTCCGAGGCGCTCCCAATATAAAACGCGGCGCTCAGAATGCGCTTGAACACTTTGAAAAAGCTAAAAAAGGCCACCTTACAGGAATTGCAAGCTCTGCTGGTAATTTAAGAGGCCTATCACGCGATGTTGATAACATAGGTGGTTTTGGTGAGTGGTGGCATGAAATAAATAATAAATACTGGGATACTTTTTATTCAACATATATGAAAACGAAAAAAATAGGCTCGAATATCGATTATACCATTTCAGGTTATTGGGATAATGATGAAATTCTTGATGAAGAAATTACAGGGCCTATGGATAAAAACGAGCTGCTGAATTATTTAAAGCTAGGCGAATCGGTTGATGATTTATCTAAATAACTGAAAGGAAAGCCCATGCAACCCGACATTAAAAACATCCCGCAACACCTAGGTCAGTACCTTTATCAGCAAATAAAAGAACCTTGGCTGGAGGCTCAGCTTATTTTAGATTGCGAAAACAACAATATACTTGAATGCAAAGCTCACTTTATTAAAGCAGATGACGAAACACAGCATGCAATTGCTGTATCTGAAAATATAACTGAGTTGTTTAAAACGTTATTTGACCATGCGATTAAAAACGAAGTTGAGGATTGGCAGCGAGCTATTTTTACTATCACTCGACAAGGCCAGTTTAACTTAAACTTTGAGCGCGATAATAATGATGAAGAAGTAATAGCCACTGTTTAAACACATTAAGTATTAATTTAACTGTGTGATTCATAGACATCATTTCACTTTTCGTAGTTGAAGATCACGCTGATAATTCGATAACTGAATGCGTTCATTTTCAGTTTCGTAGTTAGCGTGAACGTCTTCCCAAAGCGGTGTTTTTTCAAGCCGTTCACATACAACATCCATTGGAGTTTTACCTTTGAATGAGCCGTGAGCGCGTTGCCAATTGTAGTAATGCTGCCACTCAGGTAACGTTTCATTTTTGAGTTCGTCCAAATCCAAATTAACGGTCGAATAAAACTCTTCCTTATCAGTTCTTTGTGACCTTTCAACTTTGCCATTTAAGTGAGGAGAGCCTGGCTTATTGGGGCGAAATTTAATGCCATGCTCCATCAATTTGAGCTGTACTTTTTCAGCAAAAAACTCCGTTCCGCGATCAGTTTGAACTCGCTGTATCGGGAATGGCATTTCTTCTATTACCTTATCGATGAAGGTAAGAGTATTGGCTGCCGTTCTACGCTTAAAAACGTCCAACACGCGATATCTAGAGCAATCATCAACAGCAGTATATTGATAAATCCCTGGTGCAATTTTACATGTATCCATCTGAACTCGGTCACCAGGAATAGGTCTTTGGTATCGAATGAAGTCTTTTTTCTTCCGCTGAAAAACTATTGGTTTTACCTCATGTTTGGTCAGCACTTTGTGAATTGAAGCAAGCGATAGCTGAAAATTATGCTCGCGAAGAAGCTCATTTTGAATTCTTCTGGCACCAAGTTTTCTATTTTTTCTGAGTTTAAGAATCCACTCTTCAATTCGATTATTAATTTTAGTGTTTGGGGAGCTGTGCGGGCGTCTAGAAACGTCCTGTAGGCCGTCTAGTCCCTTCTCTTTGTATCGCTTATACCACTTTCGAAGAGTGGGCCTAGAAATTCCACACCGACGACAAACTAGGCCCGCATTATTAGTTTTTTCGTAAAGCTCAATCCACTTTAAACGTTGTTTAATTTCTTTGTTCATAGCGTCATAGTATATTGAAACGATCTCTATGAATCACACAATTTAACTGCTCTTTAACAACACAGATGTTGTGAAGTTAGGCGCTAAAAATTAGCGCCCTAACCTTTCACATAATGGCTGCTTTTTACGGTTAACGCCCTCATTTACTACTCATTCTTTTCTCTTTGTGCAAACAATATTTAAGTGAATTATTCACAAAGAGGGCTAGAGGCGCTGCGCTTAAAGAGTAAAAGTACCATTAGGTGTCTAACATACGATGGGAACCCAAACTTATGGATAATTTAATTAAAAATTGGAAATGTTTTTGTCAAGGTACACAACAATTTGATAAATCCCATTTCACTTACTTATTTCATGAAGAGGGAATAATTAATAACGTTAATCAGATAACACAATTTATTCCTGAACAAGAGAGGCTTACTCAGGTAATAAAGGACGTTTTGTCACTTAAAGAAGTCAAAGATAAAGTTAATATTACCGATGAAGAAATCATATTTCATGCCAAAAACTTTATATTAGAACAAGTTAATTTATTAGAAAATCTGGATGATGAACTCCGAAGAGCAACAGATAGTTTTGAAGTTAAATTTGCAACGCCTGCTGAATTCGAGTCTCACATAGATGACGATATTCCTCATTATTGGCTTTTTGATGAGTTTGGAGATTTAATTAGAGACTCAAAGAAAAACGATGATGAAGTAACATTTGCGTTTTTTGAAGCCTTATATGGAATTGACAATGACTATTATTTAAGTTGGTACATTGCTGCACCTTTACTTGAAATTAAAATAAATTTAAGTAGCTATTATGAACTGTGGAAAAATAACTGCCAGATTTTATTGATAAAAGATAAATTGTTAATATTAAAGAATACATAAATTAATTACATGCTAAGGACAGCACATGCAACCCGATATTAAAAGCATCCCGCAACACCTAGGTCAGTACCTTTATCAGCAAATAGATGAGCCGTGGTTTGAAGCTCAGCTTATTTTAGATTGCGAAAACAACAATGTACTTGAGTGCAAAGCTCACTTTATTAAAACAGATGACAAAACACGGCATGCAATTGCTGTATCTGAAAATATAACTGAGTTATTTAAAACATTATTTGACCATGCTATTAAAAACGAAGTTGAGGATTGGCAGCGCGCTAT
>NZ_JACJEA010000040.1:0-36594 GCF_014163835.1 Pseudoalteromonas sp. SR43-5 | reverse complement strand
ATAGGAATATAGGAATATAGGAATATAGGAATATAGGAATATAGGAATAGTAGAAAAGTGGTGGAGGGAGCTGGATTCGAACCAGCGAAGGCTGAGCCGTCAGATTTACAGTCTGATCCCTTTGGCCGCTCGGGAACCCCTCCACACTAATTTTATTGCATTTGGCCCCACTTAACTTAGCGGTAAGAAAAGTGGTGGAGGGAGCTGGATTCGAACCAGCGAAGGCTGAGCCGTCAGATTTACAGTCTGATCCCTTTGGCCGCTCGGGAACCCCTCCAATGCAACGGCGCTGATAATAGCAAATTGCGTATTTAAGTAAAGAAAAAAGCTAAAGAAAATTGAAATAAAGCCGATAAATATCTATCAGTTACCACAATCGACTAAAGACTATGCAAATAGATGATTTGTTAATCACAGAGAGTCAGTTAAACAGTAGGCTCAATAATAGTGTGCATGAAAATCGCCGTGGCGAATTTTCTCTATTATTAGCGATGCTGTCACATGACGCACTCGACTTTAGCCAATTTCATTTACCAAAAACTGAAATAGATAATTTAGTTATAGAAGAAGAGGCATTAAGAAAGCAATTTGGCGCAGGTCCAAAGCAACTTTTAGCCCCTGATGAATACAATATGTTGGTTGGACAGTTTAATGCATCATTAATATCTCAAGAAGGGGAGCGCTGCGGTATGACAAGTATTAAGCTAAGACAGTGCTTAAGCCCTGAACCACTTGCGATTAGAAATGATGATAAGCATATTCCACTTAATATAATAGATAACTGTGAGCTTGCTGTCAGAAGAAGAATTAAAAGCGAACAAACACAACTATCGAATCCCCCTATAAATGCAGCTGCTTTTTACGACAGCCTTAATAGTGATGCAATACATCAACCACTTCAGCTTATTGCGGTGTGATATATGATTGTAATAATCATCAGTTAATATATGCTTTATAACGGGTCTGCTTTATATATTTGCTAATAATTGATTTAATGAAAAAAAAGCATCCAAAAATTAAATGCAATTGCTATAATGGCGTCAAATGGTATGACATGAAATGCCATTATCATTAAACCAAGGTAATTAGGAACGTAATGAAGAAAACATTCACGCTAAATCACGAGAAAATCAAATACCCTCGTATGGTTGATGCTGCAAAGCACGAAGTGAAAAAATATTTGAAAAGAGAGCGTAATAAAACGCTACCTGAAGATGCTGACTATTGGGCATTTGACTGTAAGTTTGGTAACACAGCTGAAGATGCGCAAGTTGTGCACGTTGCTGAATTAAGTAACCAAATTGGCGAAATTGAAAAGCAAGGTTTGACCTCTTTCTATGTAGAGATTTTAGCTCGACCTGCTCAACGTCAGCAATTAGATTTAGATGATGACGAATAATACTTAACTAATAAAGTATTCAAAGTTATAAAATGAGCCCAAGTGGCTCATTTTTTGTTTTTATGCAATAAAGATTTACTAAAAAGCATTTTTATTAATAACCAATAAGTAGAATCCCTCTTAATTAACATTTGCATAACAAAATGTGATGCTATAGGCTGTTTTTAATTAAAAAAAACAAAACATTTTTACTATGCCAATAAATTACTCTGACCATCAATTAAAACTAAGTTTAAAGAATTCTAAAGTACTTATAGTTGACGATCAGTTATTAAGCTTAATCGTATTAAAAAAAATATTATCTGAGCATTTTAATGTGACAACAGCTGGAAGTGGTGAAGAAGCAATTGAAATTTGTAATGTAAATGTACCCGATATAGTCCTACTAGATATTAGTATGGGTGGAATGAGTGGTATTGATACATGTTTAAAATTAAAAAATAATACTGAAACACAGGATATCCCAGTTATTTTTGTTACATCCTTTGAAAACGAAGAAGAAGAGTGTTGGGAAGCCGGAGCTGTTGATTTTATTAAAAAGCCGATTGTAAAAGAAACACTATTTAGAAGGGTTCGTGCCCATATAACGTTAAAATTACAACACGACTTACTCAATCAAAAAGTATTTTTAGATGATTTAACTAAAGTATTCAATCGCCGTTATTTTGATGCACATTTTTCTAAAATGGAACGAAGCGCCTTACGAGAAAAAGTTGACTATGCATTATTACTCATCGATATAGATTATTTTAAGCAATACAATGATATCTATGGTCATGTGCAGGGGGATACGGTGTTAAACCTAGTAGCACAAACTATTACTAATAGTTTGCAAAGGCCAACCGATTTTGTTGCGCGTTATGGCGGCGAAGAGTTTGTAGTTGTTCTACCGCATACAAGCACTGAAGGTGCAATTTGTGTTGCTGATAAAATTAAACAGAATGTGGCCGATTTAGGAATATTACACAAATATTCAGAATATGATTTTGTGACTATTAGTATTGGCGGTGCAACCCTACAACCATACGTAAATAACAAAAACACGTTGCAGATCGCAGATGAAAAAATGTATGAGTCTAAAATGCAAGGGCGTAACAAAGTGTGTTTTTAAGTTTAGTTAGCTAATAAATCACTCTGCCACTTAAAAACACCTTTTAGGTGATAAATATTAAATAAGATTATTTATTACATGCTATGACATTTTTTGTACTTTTTATTGCTACCGCATGGGCAGTTATCATTTCTGCCTACTTTAATATCTTCAACAGGATATATAGTGCCATCTAAATAACGCCATTGAGTGTTTTCTTTAATAAACTGCGATTTTTCATGAAGCTCACAAAATAAGTTTTGATAAAAATATTGGGCTTTAAATTCTACAGTTCCAGTATCGCCATCATGGCTTGAGTCAATTAAATCAAGATTTATAAATCGACAGCTGTTAGCAAAATCATTGATTTCTTTAACCGGATTCTCAGCTTGTTTTTCTTTTGCGTAGGTTTGATAAACATATTTTGCATTTTTAATAACATAAGCGCTGAATCGTGAGCGCATAAGTTGTTCAGGAGTGTCAGCTTGCTTTACAGATAAGTGAAGCGGCTCGCAGCAATCGGCATAATTGTGCCCACTGCTGCAAAAACATAATGTGGTATTGAGTGAAGTCATAATAATAATACAGAATCTAAAACATTAGTTTAACAAGCTTATTGAGCGAGTGGTATCTCTGTTGTTTGAGCGTTTTTAGTAAAACAGTATAGTTTTGTATTCGTTTCACTTAAATCGAACGATAGATTTGTAAGTAGTTGGTTATTAACTATATCGGTCCAGGTAATTACCGCTGCAAAGTTTCCATTATGTAACGCAGAATTTAATACATACTCTAAATTTACTAGGTGCTTCTGTCTAATAACAAGTAATTTGCTTGTATCAATAGAGCATGAGTCAAGTAAAGCTTTGCTAGGTACATGATCTGGCGCAATTAGTAACGTCCATGCATTAGAGCTATTGTATTGGTGTAATACTTTTAAAAGCTCAAAGGTCGCTGAAATTTCATCTTCAATTTGGATCAAATTTACGCAATCGCTTTGCTCGTCTTGTTGGTAACTTTTAACTGTTCTTACGGTAATAGGCTGTAACATAATTTCACTCACTGGGTTTTTATACAGTATTTATATACAGTAGTTTATACAGTGCTTTCGTGCAAGCATTTTATGCTATTTATTTGTACAGTTATTCAGCCTTTGATCATTGTTTTTTATTTTTAAATCTATAATTCTTTATTAATCAACTTGTTATAGGTTTGTTTTTGAGAAGGTATTTCAAAAATAAATTTTTGAGTAATGTTTTAATTTGTGGGTTTTATACTGAGTAGGAGTATCTTTGTAACTATAAACAGTATTTTTCAACACTGTATACAGTACTTATAACTTAGTTGGTTTATGTGTCTTCACTCGTGCGAGGGATCATATGAGAAAACTGGAGTTGGTGAATTTGTTCGTACAAACTTGCTGCATAACATTGAGCATCTTTAAATCGCTTAGTTTCGATATGTTTGCGTATATCTGTAACCGCTGCAGTGGCAGGTGCGTATCCTTGGCTACTCGCTAAGCTCAACCAAGCTACAGCATGAAATACACTTTGTGGCACGCCTTCACCTTTTACAAAAAATAAACCTAAATAAAACTGTGCTCTATGGTTTCCTGCCATTGCAGCAAGGCGCATCCATTTTGCAGCCAATGGAGCTTGATTATTTTTTAAATAATATAGGGCTTTATTAATAGTACTTTGCTCATCTTTTTTATTATCAATGGGCGCGGGGCTGCTTTCTGGTTGAGTAACAAAACCTAAAATGTTGTCTAGCTGTTGCTCTAAGTCTTGCTCACAAGGTGTTGTTTTAAGCATATTGGTTCATTTATTATTTTAACTACTTTAACAGTTTAGTATATAGCAAGGTAAAATGTCCTGTAAAAGATAATTTTTATGTTAAAATCTCGTCACTTTTTACTATCACAAGTTTATTATGTTTGAAGCCTTATTTAAACTCAGCGAAAATAACTCAACAGTTAAACGCGAATGCGTTGCTGGCCTAACTACCTTTATTACTATGGTATACATTGTATTTGTAAACCCGGCTATGCTTGCTGAGGCAGGGATGGACCAAGGGGCTGCATTTGTAGCTACCTGTATAGCAGCTGCGATAGGCTGTTTTATAATGGGTTTGTGGGCTAATTATCCATTAGCATTAGCGCCTGGCATGGGACTAAATGCCTTTTTTACGTATGGCGTCGTATTAGGAATGGGTTATACCTGGCAAGCCGCATTAGGGGCTGTTTTTATGTCGGGTTGTATATTTTTATTTTTAAGTTTATTTAAAGTCAGAGAGTGGATTATTAATGCCATACCTCTGGTGCTCAAGCGAGCTATCGCAACAGGTATAGGTGCTTTTTTAGCCTTAATTGCCCTTAAAAATGCAGGCATTATTGTATCAAGCCCCGCAACATTAGTGCAGTTGGGTGACATTACATCTCCTGGACCGCTATTAGCTATATTAAGCTTCTTTGTAATAGCTGCACTTTTATACCGCGATTTTAAAAGTGGCGTACTTATTAGTATTTTATTAGTGACCGGTATTGCTCTAAGTTTTGGGCTTGTTGAATATCACGGTGTTATAGCTATGCCACCATCAATAATGCCTACCTTTATGCAGCTAGATTTTGCAGCCGCTTTTGATATATCAATGATGAGTGTTATTTTTGCTTTCTTGTTTGTCGATCTTTTTGATACTTCGGGTACGTTAGTTGCGGTCACTCAAAAAGCAGGTTTAGCTGATGAAAAAGGTAACATGCCTCGTTTAGGGCGCGCGCTAAGTGCTGACAGCTCAGCAACAATTGCAGGTGCGATGCTAGGCACGTCTACGACTACATCGTATATAGAATCGGTTGCTGGTGTATCTGTTGGCGGACGTACTGGCTTAACGGCTGTTGTTGTTGGCATTTGCTTTTT
This sequence comes from Pseudoalteromonas sp. SR43-5, assembly GCF_014163835.1. Classification (NCBI taxonomy): domain Bacteria; kingdom Pseudomonadati; phylum Pseudomonadota; class Gammaproteobacteria; order Alteromonadales; family Pseudoalteromonadaceae; genus Pseudoalteromonas; species Pseudoalteromonas sp. SR43-5. The sequence continues at coordinate 31,193 of NZ_JACJEA010000040.1, read as the reverse complement.
ACTGATGATGTTTTTTGCACCGCTCGCACAAATGGTACCGGCATATGCAACGGCGGGCGCTATTTTGTACGTCGCAGTATTGATGCTACAAAATTTGAAGTTTGTAGATTGGGATGATATGACCGATGCAATTCCCGTAACGGTTGTGCTGCTAATGACACCATTAACGTTCTCGATTGCGCACGGTATTGCGCTTGGCTTTATATCTTACACCGCGGTTAAAGTATTGTGTGGTAAAAAAGATCAAGTCAGTATTAGTGTTTGGATATTAACAGCCTTGTTTGTTTTCAAGTTTGCATTTTTGTCTTAATGGCTAACGAAAAATAAAAAAAGCCTGCACAAATTTAATTTGTGCAGGCTTTTTAATGCTTTTATAAAAACACTACCATTTCTTTTTCGGAGCAAACAATATATCTAAGTCGTCTTGCTCAGCTTCTGTTTTCTTTTTAAGTGCGCTTGCGTTAGAAGCTCTTAGTTCAACACTTATGGCTTCTAAGTAACTTTCAACTTCTTGGCGTTTTGCTGTTACATATTCGTCAGAATAGTTAACTGCACTGAGAGTTGCTTGCGCTTTTTCAAAGTACTGCCTTGCAGAGCCAACCATACTGGCTGAACGGGCAGACAAACCACGCTTTATTTGGCTTTCAATATTAATACGTAGTTGTAGTTTTTCAAGACGTTTATCTTCTAAAACAAAAACTTGGCTATCAATACGACCTTTATTATGTTCAGAGCGTAAAATTGAGCGTAATTTTTTAATACCTTGAATTAGGCCAACAAGCTGCTTGTCATTACTCGGTAGCGTTAGGGCTTCACTGCTGTTGTCTAGAACTGCATTGGTGAGGTGCGTTTTAGCCTCACCTAAGCGGCTTTTGAGTGCTTTGGATGTTGGCGAACTAGTAACCATCGTGTTTAATGCTTCGTAAATACGGCGTTGCAATACACGGATTATATTTTCAGAAAGAGGTATATTGGCACTATTCATTAGTGCTTCTTCTGTTTCTTCTATTATAGCTTTTTGTTTTGTTAGTTCTTTGCGGCGTTCCGCTTCTTGTTTTTCTTTGTGTTGTTGTACAGCACTTACCCATAGTGCAATCACAATCAATGCAACTATAAGCACTATTATAATAGAAACGATCATGGTGTAATTCTCGGATATATAACCTAATTATTTAATCTTACATTAAATATACGTTAACAGGGTAGCTTTGCGCCGATTAACTTAAAAAATACACCAAAAAATTGATAGGTTGAGCTCTTTATAAACCGTAGTCATCCTAAGGGCTTATAAACTAAAGCTGAATAAACATCGCTACCTGAAGCATATTTATTATGCTAGCCTTGAGCTCTAATCAGATAATTGCACACCTAAAGACCTAAAGTGATATTTTACGCAAATAACACTTGGTTTTAAGCGGTATTGCCTTTATAAATAATATGAATAATAACGTTAAAATTTGCAGCCATGAAATTACAACAACTCAGATACATCGTAGAAGTACAAAATCATAAATTAAATGTTTCAGCGACTGCTGAGAGTTTATTTACCTCGCAGCCAGGAATTTCTAAACAAGTACGCATGTTAGAAGATGAGTTGGGTGTACAAATTTTTGGTCGCAGTGGTAAACATTTAACGCATGTAACCGGTGCTGGCGAAGATATAATTAATATTTCTCGTGAAATACTCTCCAAAGTAGAAGGTATTAAAGCCGTTGCTAATGAGCATACGCTACCTGATCAAGGTAAGTTAAATATTGCCACAACACATACCCAAGCCCGTTATGCTTTGCCTAACGTTATTCAAGGGTTTATGAAAAAATATCCTGCGGTATCGCTTCATATGCACCAAGGTACTCCACAGCAAATATCAGATGCTGCAGCACGCGGTGATGCCGACTTTGCTATTGCAACAGAAGCACTGCATTTGTATTCAGATTTAGTTATGCTGCCTTGCTACCATTGGAACCGCAGTATTGTTGTTGCTAAAGACCATCCTCTCGCTAAAAAGGCAAATAGTTTAACTGTTGCTGACATTGCCCAATATCCACTCATTACATATGTATTTGGTTTTACGGGCCGCTCAGAGTTAGATAAAGCGTTTAGCGCACACGGGCTTGAACCACACATTGTATTTACAGCAACCGATGCTGACGTTATAAAAACATATGTACGTTTAGGGCTAGGAGTAGGAGTTGTTGCGTCAATGGCGATAGATCAAGTGAGTGACACTGATTTAGTGTGTATTGATGCAAGCCACTTATTTGAAGCTAGCACGACCAAAATTGGTTTTAGAAAGGGCAGCTTTTTACGTACTTACATGTATGATTTTATTGAACGTTTTGCACCGCACTTAACTAAAGAGCGCGTAGAGCGAGCAAGCTTGTTACGTAACCAAGATGACGTAGATAAGTTATTTGCAGATATAGAGTTACCCGTTAAATAAGGTGATTGCATTGAACGAACAATAAAAAAGCTGCCTATTTTAAAATAGACAGCTTTTTCTCTCTATAGCGAGCTGATTAACATTCGATAATATTAACTGCTAATCCACCGCGAGCGGTTTCTTTGTATTTGGTTTTCATATCGTTGCCGGTTTCAAGCATGGTTTTAATCACTTTATCAAGTGATACCTTTTGCTCTCCACTGCCACGAATAGCTAAACGTGAGGCATTAATTGCTTTAATCGCGCCCATTGCATTGCGTTCAATACACGGCACTTGTACTAAGCCACCAACAGGGTCGCACGTGAGGCCTAGATTATGTTCCATACCAATTTCTGCTGCGTTTTCTACTTGCACAACATTGCCACCAACAATTTCTGTTAATGCGCCTGCAGCCATAGAGCACGCAACGCCAACTTCACCTTGGCAACCTACTTCAGCACCCGATATAGAGGCATTCTTTTTATATAAAATACCAATAGCAGCAGCCGTTAATAAATAACGTGTGGCTATATCGCGGTCTACTTCTTTCACAAATGTGTGATAGTACATAAGTACAGCCGGTAAAATACCCGCAGCACCATTAGTTGGTGCGGTAACTACACGGCCACCTGCCGCATTTTCTTCGTTTACGGCAAGGGCAAATAAATCAACCCAGTCCATTGCACGAAGTGGGTCGTTACTGACCTCTATATTTAGTTTTAAGTATAAGCTAGGCGCTCGGCGCTTTACTTTTAAGCCGCCAGGTAGGATACCTTCTGTACGCATACCACGGTCAATACAGGCCATCATTACTTTCCAAATATGAAACAGCGTGTCTTTTATTTCATCTTCAGTGCGCAGTGTTTTTTCGTTCTTCATCATTAAGCTTGAAACACTAAGCCCTGACTCTTTACACATCTCTAGTAGCTCTTTTGCGCTACTGAAAGGGAAAGGAGCTGGGTTTTCTTCTCTAATATCAAGGGCTGCTTGTTTTTCGTTTTCAAACTCTTCATCAGTAACAATAAAGCCACCGCCAATAGAGTAATATACTTTGCTGTAAACTTTTTCGCCGTTGTTTGAGGCGATAATTTCCATTGCATTAGAGTGTTTAGGCAGCGTTTTTCGACGATGAAAAACAATAGCACCTTGTTTTGGAAACTTAGCTTTGTGTGTTTTGTTTAAATAAATAACCTGATCTTGTTCGATGGTGGCTAAAATGTCGTCGACTAAATCGGCATCTATAGTTTCAGGGTCATAACCGGCTAAACCAAGAATTACGGCTTTACCCGAGCCATGGCCAACACCTGTTTGACCCAAAGAGCCATAAAGCTCTACTTTAATATCGGTCACATTTGCTAATAATTGTTGTTCTTGTAGGTCATTAACAAATAAGCGTGATGCGCGCATTGGGCCAACGGTGTGTGATGACGAAGGGCCAATACCAATGCTAAACATATCAAATGCACTGATCATAATGTGTGTGTCTCTACTTTGTTTTATCAGCACGAAGCTGCTCTTTGAACGGTCGAGCATGATAACGTGGAATTGTGATTGTGTAACTACTAATAACGAAGATTTAAACTGGTAAGGCGAGTTGTTTTGTAAAGTTTTTTATAATGCTTGCTGTCGCACCCCAAAGTAAACCATGTGGCGTTTTAAAACCTTGCAAAATAACCGTTTTCCCAAATCGTTGAAAAGGTAAGGGTTGCCAATTAGCTTCGTTATTTAACTCAGTGACCGAGAGTAAAAAGCTCGCTTGTACTTCATTATAGTCATTTTCCCAGGTGGTGCCTTTATTAAGTAAACCCACATAGGGGCTAATACTAAAACCCGTTAATGTTGAATACTCAGGTAAATGACCTAATACATTAACGTTGTTTTGGGCAATATTTAGCTCTTCTTTTAGTTCGCGAAGGGCTGTGGTGCGAAGGGTAATGTCGCTTACTTCAAACTTACCCCCTGGCAAACAAATCTCCCCAGGGTGATGGTGTAAATAAGTAGGGCGTTTACACAGTAAGATATGTGCATGATTATCTATATCAATAATTGGCAGCATAACAGCGCTAGCACGTTTTTTACGCGTGTCTTTTAACTGGTTTGGCGCAGCTGTAGGGCTTAACAGAAACCGCGCCATAATGTGTTCACTATTCAAAGCGACCTACTGTTTTAATAAAGGGAGGATTTTATTTACTTTATCGTAAGTTTCTTGATATTCCAATTCGACTTTAGAATCAGCTACTATTCCGCCGCCTGCCCAGCAGTAAATTTGCGCTTTGTGGCACACCAAGGTACGAATAGTGATACTCGTATCCATATTTCCACATGCACTTAAATAACCAATTGAACCACAATAAATGCTGCGGCGATGTGGTTCTAGTTCTTCAATTATTTCCATCGCTCTAATTTTGGGCGCACCGGTGATTGAGCCACCCGGAAAAGCCGCTTTTAACTGATCGACCGCTGTTTTGCCTTCATCAAGTTCTGAGGTTACCGTGCTTACTAAATGATGCACTGCCGGAAAGCTTTCAATAGCAAAAAGGGAAGGGACGTGGACGCTGCCAGGTTTTGCCACTTTGCCTAAGTCGTTACGCAGTAAATCAACAATCATTACGTTTTCAGCGCGATCTTTAGCTGATGCTGCGAGTATTTGGGCTTGGCGTTGATCCTCCAGCGCATCCGCTTTTCGCGGCAGAGTGCCTTTAATAGGTTTGGTTTCTACAACGTTATTATTTACAGATATAAAGCGCTCAGGGGAAATTGATAAAATTGCCCCTTGAGGGTGATTTATAAAGCTCGAAAATGGCGCTTTATTTGCCTCACGCAGTTTAATATAAGCCGCCCAAGGGGAGCCTTCAAACTGAGCGTTAAAGCGCTGCGCTAAATTAATTTGGTAACAATCGCCACTTTTTAGATACTCCTCAATTAGGGCAAACTTTGCAGCGTATTCCGTTTCGCTCATATTTGATTGCCAGTCGCTGTTTAGGGCAAAGGACTGCGTATTAACTTGGGAGTTAGCGTGTGTATTTAAGTATTGCTCATAAAGCGCTAATCGATCGGTGTTTGGCTGCGATACATAAAACCAGCTTTGTTGCTGCTTGTCGTAAATAAGGGCATCTAAGTAAAGGCCAATAGCCATTTGGGGAAGATTAATATCTTCAATAGCACGAGTGGGGATGTTTTCAATTGTACGCCCTAAGTCGTAGCCAAAGTAGCCAAGCCAGCCGCCGTTAAAGGGTAAATCGTAATCGGCTTTTGTTTTAGCAAGATGCGAAAGCTCATTATTCATAATTTCAAAGCAGTTATCACTACTTTCTATATTATTTAAAAAGCTTTTATTATTTTTTACTTCAAGGGTACTTTGCGGCTCAATAGCAACAATATCAAAACGGCTGTTTATATGATTACTATTTGCAGAATCTAATAGAATTGCATAAGGCAAATGTGAAAAATGCGCAAAAACGTCAATGCAGTTTTGTGTTATGCCTAATTTAATACAATTTTTTTTATTGTTTAGCATTTACTGCCCCTTTAAGAACTGGCTCGAAACGGGCTGGGAGGGTATCATAAGTCAAATTTTTTGGCAGCACTAAGCTGCAAAAAACAGTGCAAACCACCGTCACCGGTTTGATTTAGATTACGCGACAACGCGTAACGGTAACTTAAGGAACCACTATGAGTACAATTTGTCAGCAAGACTTTATTGATAGCATTGAAGATGCATTGCAATATATTTCGTTCTATCACCCACTTGATTTTGTTCAAGCACTCGAAAAAGCGTACAACAAAGAACAAAGTAAAGCGGCTAAAGACGCCATTGCACAAATTTTAATTAACTCACGCATGTCGGCTGAAGGCAAGCGTCCACTTTGCCAAGACACCGGTATTATTACCTGTTTTGTTAAAGTAGGTATGGATGTTAAGTGGGATAAAACAGATTTAACCGTTCAACAAATGGTTGATGAAGGTACTCGTCGTGCATATTTAAATCCAGATAACCCTTTACGTGCATCTATTGTTGCAGACCCTGCTGGTACGCGTAAAAATACTAAAGATAATACGCCTTCGGTTGTGCATATTGATTTAGTAGCGGGTGGAAAAGTAGAAGTAATGGTTGCGGCTAAAGGCGGCGGCTCTGAAAACAAAAGTAAAATGGTTATGTTAAACCCGTCAGATGATGTTGCTGCATGGGTAGAAAAAACACTACCAACAATGGGTGCTGGTTGGTGTCCGCCAGGCATGCTAGGTATAGGTATTGGTGGTACGGCTGAAAAAGCAGCAGTAATGGCTAAAGAGTCGTTAATGGATCCGGTTGATATCCATGAATTAATGGAACGCGGCGCAGAGACAACTGAAGAAAAACTGCGTTTAGAAATTTTTGACCGTGCTAATAAATTAGGTATTGGCGCACAAGGTTTAGGCGGTTTAACAACGGTTGTTGACGTTAAAATTAAAACAGCACCAACGCATGCAGCTTCAAAACCTGTAGTAATGATCCCAAATTGTGCGGCAACTCGCCATGTACATTTTACGCTTGACGGTTCTGGCCCTGCTAATTTAAAAGCACCTAAACTAGAAGATTGGCCACAAGTAACATTTGAAGTGGGCGAAGGCACACGTCGTGTTGATTTAAATACATTGACTAAAAAAGATGTTCAAGAATGGAAAATGGGTGAAACCGTTTTACTTTCGGGTACTGTTTTAACAGGTCGTGATGCAGCGCATAAACGTTTGCAAGATATGATCAACTCAGGTGAAGGTTTACCTGAGGGCGTAGACTTTGATAATAAATTTATTTATTACGTAGGCCCTGTGGATGCGGTACGCGATGAAGCAGTAGGTCCTGCTGGCCCTACAACAGCCACTCGCATGGATAAATTTACCGATATGATGCTAGAAAAAACAGGCATTGTAGGCATGATTGGCAAAGCTGAACGTGGCCCTGCAACGGTTGAGTCTATTAAAGAGCATAAATCTGTTTATTTGATGGCTGTAGGCGGCGCAGCTTACTTAGTATCTAAAGCGATTAAAAAAGCGCGTGTTGTAGCTTTTGAAGATTTAGGTATGGAAGCTATTTACGAATTTGAAGTAGAAGATATGCCAGTGACTGTTGCAGTAGACAGTGAAGGCGCCAATGCGCATACACAAGGCCCTGCTATCTGGAAAGCTAAAATTGAAGAGCTTGATAGCAAGCTAAAATAACGTACGTTTTGTATTTTTAAAAAGCGAGCCTAGTGCTCGCTTTTTTGTTTTTTAAATAGAGTTATTAGCAAGTTTACAGCTCTGACCAGTTTGCGAAAAAGCTTACTTTTTACTGGAAACCTATAGGCAGCGGTACGTAGCGGCCAGGTAGCACTTGTATATTAAACTTTACATGCAACAATCGTATTACGTTCACGTAAACGTAAGTCGGTGTGGTTCTTATATTTATAGTATTTAAAACTTAAAAATGACGGTTTTGTAAATTTTTTATCTGTATAAAAGTTTTAATTAGGTTATTTAATTTAAGTTTAATGTTTTCATTGGTTTTATCATCTGTGAGTATGGCGAACACGTATATGAAGTGATAAAGTCTCGGCAATTTCCAGCGCGCATACCCTCTCACGGGTTAACTATTTCGGAGTATTTTAAGTGGCTGTGTTTAATCGAGTTGAATTTGATAACCATGAACAAGTGGTTTTTTGTTCTGATGAAGAGTCGGGTTTAAAAGCAATTATTGCTGTACATAATACCAACCTAGGTCCTGCAGTTGGCGGATGTAGAATGTGGGATTATGCAAACGACGAAGATGCTGTTTATGACGTGCTACGTTTATCAAAGGGCATGACTTATAAAAATGCAGTTGCGCGCTTACCCTTTGGTGGCGGTAAATCTGTAATTATAGGTAATGCGAAAGAAATTAAATCTGAGCAATTATTCCGTGCATTTGGTCGTCAATTAGAGCGATTAAATGGCAGCTATTACTCAGCAGAAGATGTAAACATCACATGTGCTGATGTAGCTATTATGAATAAAGAAACTAATTACGTACTGGGCCTTGAAGGTAAAAGCGGTAACCCATCGCCATTTACAGCATACGGTACTTTTTTAGGAATTAAAGCAGCGCTACAGCATCAACGTGGCCATCAAAATTTTGCAGGTGTGAAAGTGGCTGTTCAAGGTTTAGGTGCTGTTGCTTATGGTTTATGTAAACATTTACATGATGCGGGCGCTGAGTTGTTTGTAACTGATATTAACCAAGCCGCCATTGACCGTGTAGTAAGTGATTTTGGTGCAACTGCGGTTGGCATTGATAACATTTACGACTTAGATGTTGATGTTTATGCACCGTGTGCACTAGGCGCAACTATTAACGATTTAACTATACCGCGTTTAAAAGCGACTATTATTGCAGGCTGTGCTAATAATCAGCTGGCAGAATCTCGCCATGGTGAAGTTATTCGTGAAAAAGGCATTTTATATGCACCAGATTACGTAATTAACGCCGGTGGTATTATTAATGTTTATTACGAAACAGCGCCAGATGGTTACAGTGCAACAGCGTCTAATAAACATGTTGAAGGTATTTTTAATACGTTAACTGAAATCTTTGCCCGTAGCGAAAAAGAGCAAAAATCAACGCATTTAATTGCTGACGAATTAGCGCAAGAGATCATTAAAAACGGTCTGTGATCTAAGTTCTAATTTATATAAGGGTGTGCAATTGCACACCTTTTGTTTATCTGTAAGTTAATGCAATTGTTACTGAACAGCGGTACACTTTATTTTTAATTTTGTGCGGCAAATTATGACTCCCTCAACTTCTCTCATGCAGCCTATCGATTTAGATAATTGGCCTAGAAAGCAACACTTTGAATTATTTAAACACTTTTCTCAGCCTTATTTTAATGTGTGTGTGCGTTTAGATGCTCAAGCACTTTACGACTATTGCAAAACCAATCAATTTTCTTTTTTTCAAGCATATGTATATTGCACCTTAAAAGCGTGCCATGAGTACGATTCAATAATGCTACGTATAATAGATAGTAGGCCATGGTTACTTAACAGTGTTCGCGCAAGTGTGGTTGAGTTGTCTGAAAACGATACGTTTGTTTTTAGTTATTTTAACAGCGCAAGCGATTTTAAAGAGTTTGCAAATCATGCAAGTGACGTAAGCAAAAAAGCGAAATTACAGCCGTTATTTTCTGATGCATTTGCTCAAACAGAAGGGCAGGCCGACTTAATTCATATATCTGTTTTGCCGTGGCTGAATTTTAGTGCGTTTTCGCATGCATTTAGTGAAGGGGAGAGTTTAGGCATTCCTAAATTTGTATTTGGTCAGTTTGATAAACACACAGGTACAATACCTTTAGCTATCGATGTACACCACTCATTAATGGATGGTTTGCACGTAGCGAAATTTATAAACACATTGCAGGGTACATTTGACTCCTTTTGCAAAGGTTAACTTAAACACGTCATTTAACGGCAGTGCAAAGCAGTAAACAATTTATAAGTAATCTATAAGTAATCTATAAGCAATGCGATGTGAATTACTTTTTATTCAAATACATAACCTTATATCCTTGAAAAGCACGTGTGCTGGACATATTTATATACCATACCTTAGCTCAGGAAATCCCCATGATAAATGGACTGTTAATTGTTGTTTTAATTCTTTTTGTGGTGATTTTCTGGCGTTGGCCATCAATTCAAAACCGATTATGGCGCAGTAAATATAAAGACTTTGCTTTAAATTCACAGCAAAAAGATATTTTACTGCGTTGCATGCCCATCTATAAAAAAATGACCGACGCTGACAGAGAAAAGTTAGAGCGACATATTACGTGGTTTTTAAACGAAAAACGCTTTGTCGGTTGTGATGGCTTAAGGCTAACGTCTGCAATGAAGTTAATTGTAGCCGCCGATGCGTGTGTATTAGTGCTTAATAAACCGTGGCCGTTATATAGAAATGTAAAAGAAATTTTATTATACCCAAGTGCTTATTATGCTCCGCAATCAACTCGCGATAGTGCAGGACTTGTGAGTTACCACAATACGGTAAGACTAGGCGAGTCATGGCCTGGCGGCACACTTGTACTCAGTTGGCATGACGTGCTTGAGGGTAACCGCTTGCCAAGTGATGGACATAATTTAGTTTTTCATGAGTTTGCGCATCAACTCGATCAAGAAACAGGTAAAACAACGGGCACACCCATTTTAAAAAGCTCAGCAGATTACAAAGAGTGGGGCCGAGTATTTAGCCGTGCTTTCACCCAGTTAAAAAGTCACGTTGCTTATAGCATGCCGCATGTTATTCACAGCTATGGTGCGACTAACGAAGCTGAGTTTTTTGCTGTACTCACCGAAACCTTCCTCGAAAAACCCGCAGAGCTTCGCCGATACGATCCTGAAATTTACAGTATGTTAGTTAATTACTATCAATTTGACCCTATTGTTTGGCATTAAACCTACATAAACCGCGCTTTATCATATAACGCTGGCAAGTTACGTTTGTTTTTGTTGCAATCATGTGAAATAGTTTTTACTGCAACAATAACAAGCGAGAAACGCATGAAAAAAATGCTTCATACAGTATTAGCATTGTCGGTGTCATTAGCGATAGGGCAGGTACATGCCGCCGAAAAAGACGAACAAAAATGGCAAGTAGATTCACCTAAGGGGCAATTTGTTGACGCTGCAATTAGCGTTGAGCAAGGCACATGGATGAATATAGATGTTAGCCCTGATGGTAAAACCGTGGTGTTTGACTTACTTGGCGATATTTACACTATGCCAATGAGTGGTGGTACAGCTACAAAGCTCACCTCTGATATTGCATGGCAAATGCAACCTCGTTTTAGTCCTAGCGGCAAAAGTATTGCGTTTACCTCCGATCAAGGTGGTGGCGATAACATTTGGATAATGGACTTAAATGGCGAAAATCAACACGCTGTTACCGATGAAACCTTTAGATTACTAAATAGCCCTGCATGGAGTCCTGATGGCGACTACTTAGTTGCGCGTAAACACTTTACAGCTAGCCGCTCATTGGGAGCAGGTGAAGTGTGGTTGTATCACAAAGCGGGTGGCAAGGGCGTACAGCTTACAAAACGCGAGAACGATCAAAAAGATTTAGGTGAGCCAATGTTTTCACCTGATGGTCGTTATGTATACTTTTCGCATGATGCAACACCCGGTAAAACCTTTCATTATTCAAAGGATTCTGTAGCGGGCATTTATAAAATTAAGCGCTACGACCGTGAAACGGGTGAAATTGAAACCATAATCGATACGATGGGCGGTGCTATTAGGCCTACACCGTCACCTGATGGAAAAAAACTGGCGTATATAAAGCGTGATGATTTTCAAACTAGTCTTTATTTATATGACTTAACCAGCGGTGAGCACACTAAGCTTTACGATAAGCTTGAGCGAGATATGCAAGAAACATGGGCTATTCATGGTGTATACCCAACCATTGCATGGACACCAGATAATGAAGAACTGGTATTTTGGGCTGGTGGTACAATTCACAAGCTAGATGTTGCAGACAAATCTGTAAAAACCATTCCTTTTAAAGTGCAAACAAGTAAAAAAATTCAAAAAGCGGTGCGCTTTACACAAAACTTAGATACTGATGAGTTTGATGTAAAAATGCTGCGTAATGTGCAAGTAAGCCCAGATGGCGAAACGGCAATTTTTGAAGCGCTTGGACATATTTATAAACGTGATTTAGAGTCGGGTAAAATTAAGCGTTTAACAAAGCAAACTGATCATTACGAATTATTTCCACAGTACTCTCGCGATGGTAAAAAAATAGTTTACACCACATGGGATGATAACAAACAAGGGTCAGTGAGAGTTGTGTCTGCGCGCAGTGGTCGTGGTGATACAGTTACTAAAGAGCCTGGCAAATACGTAGAGCCAACGTTTAGCCCAGATGGTAAAACGGTTGTTTATCGAAAAGCCACTGGCGGCAGTATTTTAAACCCTAAGTGGTCACTTAATCCGGGGGTTTATAGCGTAAGCGAAAAAGGCGGTAAAAGTGAGCTTATTTCAAAAAGTGGTTATCAACCACAATTTGGAGATGCAAACGATCGCGTTTTTATAATGAGTCCTTGGCCAAAACCAACGCTTAGCGTAGTTGAGCTTGAAAGTAAAAAAGTTCGCAAACTGTACGAGTCAGAACATGCGACAGAATTTAGAGTATCACAAGATGGGCAATACCTCGCTTTTGCTGAGCGATTTAAAGTATTTGTAACGCCGTTTGTTCAAAGTGGTAAAACAATTAATATTGGGCCTAAAGACAGTCAATTTCCAATAGAGCAGTTATCGGTACGTGCTGGTGAAAACATTAGCTGGAGTGCTAAGAGCAACACGCTTTATTGGACATTAGGGCCTGAGCTTTATCATGCAAGCCTTGAGGGGATGTTTGCCATTAACAAAGCCGAAGATGCCGACTTTAAAGTGAAAAGTGGCGATAATATCGGTTTCAGTAAAAAAATGGCAGAGCCTAAAGGCATGATTGCGCTCACTGGTGCAAAAATTATTACTATGGACGGCGAAAAGGTTATTGAAAATGGTGTTATTATCACCGATGGCAAGCATATCAAAGCAATTGGTACAGCCAGCGAGATAAGCATCCCTAAAGGTGCTGAGGTTATTGATGTAACAGGCAAAACAATTATGCCTGGTATTGTTGATGCTCATGCACATGGCTCGCAAGCAAGCGGTGAAATTATACCTGAGCAAAACTGGAAAAACTTTGCAGGTTTAGCGCTGGGTGTAACTACAATTCACGATCCATCAAACGATACCTCTGAAATATTTACCGCAAGCGAAATGCAAAAGGCAGGCATGATTGTTGGCCCGCGTATTTTCTCAACGGGTACTATTTTATATGGCGCAAATATGCCAGGTTATACGTCGCATATTGACTCGTTAGACGATGCTAAATTTCATTTAGAGCGCCTTAAAAAAGTAGGGGCGTTTAGTGTTAAATCGTATAACCAGCCACGCCGAGAGCAGCGCCAACAAGTTATTGAAGCAGGCCGTGAACTTGAAATGATGGTTGTCCCTGAAGGTGGCTCATTATTACAACATAACTTAAGTATGATTGTAGATGGACACACAGGTATTGAGCATTCAATCCCTGTAGAGAACATATACGACGATATAAAGCAGTTATGGTCGCAAAGTGATGCTGGTTACACACCAACACTTGTAGTGGCTTATGGTGGCATTTGGGGTGAGAACTACTGGTACGATAAAACTGATGTGTGGAATCACCCGCGTTTAAGTAAATTTGTGCCAAAAAATCAATTATTACCACGCTCTATGCGCCGCATTAAAGCGCCCGATCATCACTATAATCACTTTAATAACGCACGCGTTGCTGCTGAGCTGCAAGACCTAGGTGTATTAGTTAACTTAGGTGCGCACGGTCAGCGTGAAGGCTTAGGTGCACACTGGGAGATGTGGATGTTCGCACAAGGCGGAATGACACCGCTTGAGGCAATACGTGCTTCAACACTCGATCCGGCTAAGTATTTAGGGCTTGATAAAAACGTAGGCTCGCTTGAAGTGGGCAAACTGGCTGATTTAATGGTTATAGATGGCGATCCGCTTAAAAATATTCGAGATTCGGATAAAGTAGATTACACCATGATCAATGGTCGACTATTCAATGCAGAGACAATGAATGAAGTGGGTAAAAAAGAACGCGAACCACTTTATTTTGAAGAACTGTAATTTATTTTAAACTTTTTAAAGCGGCTACATAGCCGCTTTTTTTAGCCTTACACAACTTATAAAGCTTTATGTTTTTGGCAAATAACGGATATAAAAAAACCGCTTAACGCGGTTTCTTTTAAAAATCATAAATGTTGATTAAACAACACCGCGCGGTAAGCGACAGTCATGATCTTTACGAGCTAAAATTACAATCCAAAGTTCTTCCGCTGTGTAACCTTCTTCATTTTCGGTAACAACAGTGAATGGCGCTTTTTTCTGTGCTTTAACAGGAGCAGCTGCTTTTGGTTTTTTCGTTTTAGTTGTTTTACCAGAGTTTAATTTTTTAGTAAGCTCTGCTACGTCAGCTAGGCGTAAATTTTTACCGCCATCAATGCTGTACCAACCAGGTTTGGTTGTGATTTCAGGTTTTTTACCATTGGCAGTTTCGTACGCTGCTTCAAAGGCAGATAACACTTCTGTTTTGTCTAGTTTGCTCATCAGAGACCCTATACGTTGTGAACACAGATAAAGAAGAGGTATTTATACCTATTTTAAAACAGTTTTTCAATTTTTTGCGATTTTCCTTCCATTTTAGGCCTATAAACGCCAAAATTTGCACAAAATTCAGTGCTAAGTAAGGTAAGTTGTATGCAACGTAGAGAATTTAACCAACTCCTAAATGACATTTTGAAACCTCATTTAATAAAAGATTTTTGCCCAAATGGCTTACAGGTCGAAGGTAAAAACGAAATTAAAAAAATTGTGACGGGTGTAACCGCAAGTCAAGCTTTAATAGAAGCTGCTATTGAGCAACAAGCAGATGCTATTTTGGTTCATCATGGTTTTTTTTGGAAAGGGGAATCTCAACCAATAACGGGTATGAAAAAGCGTCGCATAGGCGCACTACTAGCAAACGATATTAATTTATTCGGCTATCACTTACCACTCGATATTCATCCAGCAGTTGGCAATAACGCACAACTTGCAAAGTTATTAGATATTGAAATTGAAACAGGGCTAGAGCCAACTTCAAATAGCGTAGCAATGAAAGGGCGTTTAAAAACACCATTAAGTGGTGAAGATTTTGCAGATAAAATTGCAAAAGTGCTTAATCGAACCCCG
The DNA here is from genome assembly GCF_014163835.1 of Pseudoalteromonas sp. SR43-5. NCBI lineage: Bacteria > Pseudomonadati > Pseudomonadota > Gammaproteobacteria > Alteromonadales > Pseudoalteromonadaceae > Pseudoalteromonas > Pseudoalteromonas sp. SR43-5. The sequence goes on along the minus strand of NZ_JACJEA010000040.1, from coordinate 15,936 downwards.
CTCACAAGCTTAGTACGCTCAGCTAAAATAGAAACCATTGCACTGTGTACTGGTGGTGGGCAAGGATATATTGACTTAGCAGCAGAGCAAGGCATTGATGCTTACTTAACGGGTGAAGCATCGGAGCAGACAATTCATAGTTCTCGTGAGCAAAACATTGATTTTTTTGCAGCCGGGCATCATGCAACAGAGCGCTATGGTGTAAAAGCACTAGGTGAGTTACTTGCTCAAGAGCATGGTTTTGATGTGACATTTATAGACATAGATAACCCAGTTTAATTAGGCTATATAAGTTACAGCGCCTCTGGATCTATCCAGCGGCGCAAACTTATCCATATATTTCCTACTACTTCGTGACTGTATTGAGTAACCACAAGTAAGGCATGAGCATTGGGAATAAACTGCTTGCTCCATGGAAGTGCAGCAAAATTATGATAATCAGTGGCTGCGGTTATGACTTCAATACCTTGAGCATTAAATAAGTCTTTGGCACGGGGCATGTGCAGTACAGATGTTACTAGTGCAACTTTAAAGTCGACTAATTTTGATGCCAGTAATTTAGCTTCTTCACCTGTATCCATTGCTTTTGGATTTTGGAAAATACGGCTCTTATTAACGCCTAAACTAATTGCCGTTTGATACATAAGCCCGCTATTAGTGGTATTTTTATAACCCCCGCCTGAAACGATAAGCTCTGCATTAGGGTAGTGTTTCGCCAGTTTTACACCTTCGACTAAGCGCGTTAGCGCACAATTACCTAATTGATTATTTGAACTTAAAGCCGAATTTGGGTTTATATCGCAACCTAGTACAACTATTTTGTCTATTTTTGGATGCTTTAGAGTATTAAACGCAAGCGACGCTGGTTCATTATTTTGGATAATTAAATTGGCGATAAAGGGGGTGCTCAATGCAAGTAATACAATTAAGCTTAAAGTAGACAAGAAGAGGGCTGATTTGCGGCCTTTAAATGCCAGTGGGAGCATCAGGCACGCAAATAAACCAAATAGAGGCAGTGGCATAAGTAAACCACCAATCATTTTTTTAATAACAAACATAAGAGTTAAACGCTGTAGAGTTAATTACAGCGATATTACTTATTATATTGATGATTATCGACCGTTATTTAGCTTACACGTATTTAAAAAGTGACGATAAACAGGGTTATCTTTCATGTCTTTTTTCATCGCTAAATACATAGGGCGAGTAAGACCAAGAGCGCCTAAAGGAATTGATTTAATTAAGCCTTGGCTTTCATAAGGTGTAACTAGCCAATCAGGTAAAGCGGCAACGCCCATGCCGGCACTTACTAGTTGAAAAATAAGTAATCCTTGGTCAACCGTTTTTAATGTACCGTCAAAACGTGCATTTTGAATGAAATGCTTAAATATATCTTGGCGTTCTCGCGGGATAGGGTATGAAATAATAGTTTCGTTTTTTAAATCAAGCGCTGTTACATACGCTTTTTTAGCAAGTTCATGATCCGGTGCCACAATAAGCTTCAATTTAAAATCAAATAAGTGCGCGTATTCTAATGTGTCGGGTTCGCGTATGTCAGACGTTAAAACTAAATCGAGCTCATCGCTTAGTAAGTCAGGAATAGCGTCGTAACTAAAGCCACGTTCATAATCAATTTTTATATCAGGCCAAAAGTTATTAAATTCTTTAATAGTAGGTAATAACCAATGAAAACATGCATGGCATTCCACGCTCAAACGTAGTTGAGAAATAGGCTGGTTTAAGCTTTCTTTTAAACGACATTTAGTCGCTTCCATTTTTGGCAATATTTCGTGAGCTAATTCAAGTAATAGCATTCCCTGAGGGGTAAAGCGGACTGGTTGAGTTTTACGCTCAAATAATTGGCAATCCAATTTATTCTCTAAATCTTTGATTTGATGAGATAAAGCAGACTGTGTCAAAAATAACTCTCGTGCAGTATTAACCAAAGATCCTGTTTCTTTTAGGGTTGCTATGGTTTTTAAATGTTTAATACCAATCATCTTTAAAAATTCTCATGGGAAAAGTGAGTTCAGCTCAGATTAATTACATACTACGCCTATATAAAAAACGTTTCAACGTCTAGATGGCTAAAATTATGCGTTTTATTGCAGTTTATCGCTATGAATCGTGAAAATATTAGAGTTAGTAATGATAAAAGTCATTTGAAAACTGGTTTGATGAGTTTTAGATGAGTTTGCTTCATGTTGTATTTTAAATATAACGATTGCTGTGCGTTTTAGCTCAGCGTGAGTTTTAACCATGCTGATAACGGTATGAGGTGAGGTTTGTTGAATGCTTACTTTAGATTGTGCTTTAAAAAATAGAGTCGTTTTGCCTTATAGCTTAAGTTTAGCTCAATGGGAGAGTATATGCGTAATACCTAAGCCAGCGACCTACTCGCTGGCTCTTTTTATAAGGGTTTATTAATTAGTAATATGGCTTCTTTGGCAGTGACAGGTTTTGATTTTAAAAAGCCTTGACCATAGTCGCACGCGGTGGATTGCAAAATAGTTAATTGCTCAACTGTTTCTATTCCTTCAGCTACAACTTCAAGTTTTAATGATTGCGCAAGTGATAAAATGGCTTCAACAAGTGGGTTAGTAGAATCCTGTAGATGGTCAATAAAGCTTTTATCTATTTTTAAAATATGAATAGGCAGTTGGTGCAAGTAGCCTAGTGCTGAATAACCTGTTCCAAAATCATCAAGACATAATTTTACTTTTAAAGGTGAAAGACCTTCAATTATTTGAGTGGCGAGTTCTAGATTTTCTATTAAGCCAGATTCGGTAATTTCTAAGCATAAAGAACCAAGAGGTAATTGGTACTTATTATAAATGGAATGTATTTGCGCTACAAAATCGAGGCATGCAAAGTGTCGTGACGATACATTAACGGTGACTTTTAAAAAGCGATGGCCTTGTTGGTGCCAATTTGAAATATGCTGGGCCGCCAAATCAAGTAAATGTAAATCAAGATTTATAATTTGCCCTGTAGTTTCAGCTATCGGTATAAAGTCATTAGGGGGTACAAACCCTTTTGTAGGGTGATGCCAACGAACAAGTGCTTCAAAGCCGATAACTTCACTGGTAGTAATGGTGAAAATTGGTTGAAAATAAAGTTCAAACTCGTTGTGTTCAATACCGTGTTGTAAGTCGTTTTCTATATCGGCATGGGTTTTAAGTTTTTTACGCATCGTGTTATTAAAAAACTTTACCTGACCACGTCCGGTTGACTTAGCTTCATACATAGCGGCATCGGCTTGTTGCAGTAATATATAAGCTTCGTCGTTTACGTTATCTGTATAGGCAACCCCAATACTCGTTGATGCTTGGAGTAAGTGGTTATCTATATTTAAAGGTTTTGATAATGCGTTTTTAATGCGGTTTAAAGCTTCATTAACTTGGTTTTTATGCGTGATGTTTTCCATAAAAATTGCAAATTCATCGCCGCCTAAACGTGCAAATGTATCCGTGCTTCGTACTGTACCTTTAATCAAGTCGCATATTTTTATAAGGAAGTGGTCCCCAACTTCATGCCCGAGCGAATCATTAATACTTTTAAAACGGTCAAAGTCTAGATACAACAGGGCATGGCTAGTACTCTTTTTAGCACGCGTTAAACGTAAAATAGCATGTTTTATACGTTCAATAAGTAGTGAGCGGTTAGCAAGGCCTGTAAGCTCGTCATGTAATGCTTTGTGCTCAAGTTCTTGGCGGGCTAATTGCCTATCAATTGCCATACTTATTTGGCGACTTACATACGTTAGAAGAGCACTATCGTGTTCGTTGTAATGCAGTGTTTTATCGTAGCTTTGTACAACGATAACCCCGCTTATACGATCACTTGTTTGAAATGGAACACCTAACCAAGACTCAGATTGCCGACCTACCATTTTAAAATCACCGTTATTAATGTGACTTTGAAAGGCATCTTTGTTAAGTAATAGGGTTTGCTCTGTTTTTAGAAGGTAATATGAAGCGGTATCTTTAAGTTGTTCTTTAGATATTTTTTGATGAGTTTTAGTGTTTATGCCTTCTTCGACTATGTAAACGAGGTCAAGTATATCTACTTTTTTGTCGTATAGAGCGATAAAAAAGTTATCGGCTCGAAGTAAGTTATTTATGATTGAATGCAAGGCTTTAAAAAATGTATCTAGGTCATTCGCTTTGTAAGTTAGGTTAGCTATTTGTAATAAGCTGTTTTCTAATTTTTGTGCATTGTTGAGTTGCTCAACTGTTTTTTGTAAGTTGTTTACTGTATTAACCTGGTTAATCTTGGCACTGAGTAAGTGAGCAACTGTTGTAAGAATTTCAAGGTGTGCATTGGTAAAATAACCTTTGATTGGGTGCTCACAATCAATAACACCTAAAACTTGTTCTTTATATATAAGGGGAACACATAGTTCTGATTGAGCAGGGCGTTCATCAGCGATATAACGGCTGTCTTTCGTTACATCGTTAATAATTACCGCTTTTCCGGTCGTTGCAACTGCGCCCGTTATACCTTCACTAAAACGTATTATTTTACGTTCCGCTTGATATTTGTCCCGCGCGTGTGCAATACCCATTGATGCAACTTGGTTTAATGTATTTGCATTATTGTCAGCTAGATATATGACACAATCAACAAACCCTAAGCGATTTACAACGTGCGTTGTAACATACTCAAACAATTCTTCTAATGTATCGAGTTGCAATAGGCTAGATGAAAATTGATTAATGATACTTAGTTGATCAGTTTTTATCTCAAGCGCTCTAGTAGCATCGGTTTTATAAGACATAGGCAATTTATATTGTTCTTTTTATTTTTAAATTCGCAGTTAAGTTAACCTAATCTTGGGTTTTTGTACAAATTAAAGCGATGAGTGGTTTCAATACACTGTAAAGTTTTAATATAGCGAGTTTTAATTAATCATAAATCATTACAATAAGCTAATAACATTGAATTTGCTCATTGTGCTTTAAATAGTACCTCAGTAATTTTATCCATATAAAAACTTTATTTTTAATAAAATCTTTACTCGAAAACATCATATGCCTATGATCGGATAAATTCAGCCGTGGAACAAAGTAATGACAAGTAATAATACAAACTCTGTAACAACCCTTACTATCACTCGCCCTGATGACTGGCATGTACATTTACGTGATGGTGACCAGTTAAAAGACACTGTACGCGATATTAGCAGATACATGGGCCGCGCTATTGTTATGCCAAACCTTGTTCCGCCAGCAACGTGCACAGATACGGCATTGTCGTACAGAGAACGCATTATGTCTGCAAATCCACAAGGCAACTTTGAGCCATTAATGGTTTTGTATCTCACGGATAAAACTACACCAGATGAAATAATAAAAGCTAAAGCGACAGGTAAAATAGTAGCAGCTAAGCTTTACCCTGCTGGCGCTACCACTAATTCTGACTCGGGTGTTACATCAGTAAAAAATATTTATCCAGCTTTAAATGCAATGCAAGAAGTAGGAATGTTGCTGTTAGTGCATGGGGAAGTGACAGATTCGTCGATTGATATTTTTGACCGTGAAAAAGTATTTCTGGATACAATTTTAGGAGATGTAGTAAATGACTTTCCTGAGCTTAAAATCGTACTCGAGCATATTACGACTAAAGATGCAGTAGAGTTTGTAGTTAATGCACCTAGCAATGTAGCGGCAACAATTACAGCGCATCACTTGCTTTATAACCGCAATCATATGTTAGCGGGTGGAATTCGCCCACATTATTACTGTTTGCCAATTCTCAAGCGTAACATTCACCAGCAAGCATTAATGGCTGCAGCAATAAGTGGAAATAAAAAATTCTTCTTAGGAACTGACTCTGCACCACATTATAAAGATAAAAAAGAAGCAGCTTGTGGGTGTGCTGGTGCATACACGGCTCATGCCGCTATTGAATTATATGCTGAAGCATTTGAGGATGCAGGAGCTTTGGACATGCTTGAAGGGTTTGCAAGCCACTTTGGCCCTGATTTTTACGAATTGCCGCGTAATACAGATACAATTACATTACAAAGAAAGCCGTGGAAAGTACCTGCAAGTTATACATTGGGCGACTCTGAAGTTGTGCCTATAAAGGCTGAAAATACAATGGATTGGTCTGTCGAATAACCAATAATATATTTAAATCTAAAGCCGCTTAATTTTTAATGCGGCTTTTTTGTTTGTGCTTTTGATATTATTGAAGCGTAATTCGACGACAGGGTGGTTGTAGGTGGCTTTTGATCTCGCTTACAGCAATAAATATTACAATAATACTTATAGTTTTTGCTTGTAAATTAGTCAGTTAAAGGCGATTTAAAACAAATTTATATTTTTAAGAAATAATTCCTAATTAATAGAGCGAAAAAAAATATAATGTGTTAATCTTACCTTGCTTTGAGTTTTTATGTATTGAATTTACGGATATTGTGCTGCGTTTAAGGTTACCGGTTAGGTTATTACTTGTTCCTGTACTGTACCTCCATATTTTTGAGCATTGACTCAGGGAGGATATTGCCATAATAATATGGCTGAATTTTAATTATTGACTTACAGGAAAATTTAGTATGTCGGTTACTGGTAAAGTAAAGTTTTTCAACGAAGCTAAAGGCTTTGGTTTCATTGAACAAGAAAATGGTCCTGATGTGTTTGTACATTTCAGCGCAATCACTGGTTCTGGTTTTCGCACTCTTAGCGAAGGTCAAGCAGTGACATTCAGCATCAAACAAGGTCAAAAAGGCCCTGAAGCTGAGAACGTAGAAGCAGCATAATTTATTATGTGAACTCTAGTTCATCTTGGTGAAGCAGGTTTCTGTTTCACCATAATTCCCCTTCCTTAAATCTATTTATTTCATACCTCAAATTCTCCTTTTTTTAAACTTAAAAAACTACTCAAACATTCTATCTTTGCAAAGCTAAACAACTAATAATCTAACGGACAAAACAATCCTCTAATACTTTTAAAAACCATTCATAAGAATTTATTCAATGGGCCTGATACCAGCTTAAATAAAATCGATGCTCAATATCAATCCATGCAAATTCTGTTTCAAGCTTACTCTGTGTGACGAAGGCTACTCATTGATAAGGGCTTCTAGGTGCTTCTATTACTTTATTATGTGAACGTAAAGCTTCATTTATAGTGTATTACTAATAAAGTAGGGTAACTCTTCATGATTAACTTAATTACTGAATTAACCTTAACGTTAAAATAGTATTAAAGAATACTTTAAAGCGGTAAATACAACCTGTTTAATTATCAAAAGCTTTTATGCTGCTAAAAGAAATGCATTGTTGAGTTTATTATTACTATTTATGGAAAAACACGTTTTAAAATAGTTTTAAAAGTAACGTATATAAAGCGTGAGTATCCGATATTAAATATTATCCAGTGTTGTTTTTTTGTGCGACAAATGGTTTGTTTTTTCAGATGAAGTGTAACTGAGGCGATAAAACACGATAAAATCGTGTAAAAAATAACTTTTGTTATATCAATTTATATTTTTTTTAGTTTTTTTTCAGTGCGAATTCAGCTTTAGCTAAATGTTGCAATAATGTTGTTTTATGTCAGTGCAATGCGAATAAATACACCCCTTAAAAGGCTTTAATAGAAATATTAAGAAAAAGCTTCGTTGCAATAATGTTAACTGTTGTGGGCTGGTACTTTCGTTTAAGCATTAACTTAGCTATTTATTTACTGAGATTAGTAAACATCAAGTTGACAGCGCTAATTGCATTTAGCATTATTGGAAGGTTGATATCTATTAAAAGATATCAGGGTTGTTCTCCTCGGAGGATAATTAAATTATAAAAGTAACATTACTTAATTGGTTGGGAACTATGTCTGTTAAAATCAGAAAGAGTCTTGTAGCAACTGCGTTGGTTGGCGCATTTGCATTTGCAAGCAGCAATGTGATTGCAGATCCTTTGAATGACGTGCAAAAAGCAGGTCAACAAATTCAAAAGGCTGCGGTTAAGTCTCAAACTAAAATTGACAATGTATATGGTCAAACTCAGGAGCTAATCGCTGAGTACCGTAGCGTTGTTGATGAGACTGAACTTATGAAAGTGTATAACGATCACGTGTCGCGCTTGGTTGATAGCCAAAACGCTTCAATTGAATCGTTTGATCGTCAAATCGCGACGATTGATAACACTAAACAAAACGTTGTGCCTTTGATGTATCGCATGATCGATACGCTTGAGCAATTCATCAAAGCGGACGTTCCATTTAATCTTGAAACGCGTTTAGGACGTGTTGAAAGACTACGTGAGATCATGGTTTCTGCGTCTGTAACGACGTCTGAAAAATTCCGTCAAGTACTTGAAGCTTACACTATTGAAACAGCATACAGCTCTCTTGTATCTGCTTCACAAGGTACTCTAGAAGTTGATGGTAAAAGCATTAACGTTGATATCGGTCAGTTAGGTCGTATCACTTACGTTGCTCAGTCTTTTGACTTGAAACATGCTTGGGTGTGGGATAACAACACTAAACAGTGGAAAGCATTAGGCGAAGAATACCTAAAACCTGTTAAAGAAGTTATTCGTATGGCGCGTAAGCAAGCGACATTAGAACTTGTTAAACTACCTATCTTTGGCGCGGAGTAATCAATAATGAAGAAACTATTTAAAGGTTTTGCTGTTGCAGCAGTACTAACTGTTTCTGCAGGTACCGCGCTTAATGCACATGCAAATACTGGAGCTCTAGATAAAATTCTTGAGCAGGTAAAGCAAGAGCGTATCTCTGAAGGTAAAATCAATAAGCAACGTGAGCAAGAGTTCTTATCAGAACGTGCTGACAAGCAAGCATTACTTAACAAAGCTAAAAGCCAACTTGCTTCTGAGAAGTCTCGTGGTGAAAGCTTAGCTAAGCAATATGCACAAAACGAAAATACGCTAGCTGAAAAAGAAGCAGCTCTTCAAAGTGCCCAAGGTACTTTAGGTGAGATGTTTGGTGTTGTACGTCGTGCAGCTCAAGATGCTATCGGTTCTATCGAAGCGTCACTAGTTAGTGCTGAAAAACCAGGTCGTGCTGAAATCTTACGTTCGTTAGCAGCTGCTAAAGAACTTCCTACAGTTCGCGAACTTGAAGAACTTTGGATTTCACTTCAAACTGAAATGACAGAATCAGCTAAAGTTTCAACTTTTGAAACTGAAGTTGCTGGTCTTGACGGTAACCCGTCAATGAAAAAAGTAACACGTATCGGTAACTTTAACTTAGTTACAGACGATGGTTACTTAATTTATTCACCAGAGACTAAGTCTATCCAGCCTCTAGGTAAGCAACCAGACGGTTATATCTTAGACGGTATCACGGCTCTAGAAAATACATCACCAGATAACTACGCTGGTGTTTACATAGATCCGACTCGTGGTGCTATCTTACGTATCAACACTCAAAAAGCGACCCTTATGGAATACTTCCATCAAGGTGGCGTAGTTGGTTATATCATCACGGCTTTACTTGGCCTAGGTATGCTAATTACTCTAATCCGCTTTGTTGACCTTACACTTACTACTAGTAAGATTAAGAGCCAGCTTAAAAATGTTGCTACACCGAATACAAATAATCCACTGGGTCGTATTCTTAAAGTGTACCATGACAACAAGAACCAAGATGTTGAAAACCTTGAGCTTAAACTTGATGAAGCGATTCTACGTGAAACGCCACGCATTGAAGCTGGTATCAATATAATTAAGATTCTTGCTGCAATCGCACCGTTACTAGGTCTACTAGGTACAGTAATCGGTATGATCTTAACGTTCCAAACAATCACATTGTTCGGTACGGGTGATCCGAAGATCATGGCAGGTAACATCTCTCTAGCACTTGTAACTACAGCGCTAGGTCTAATTGCTGCATTACCACTAATTCTACTTCATGCTCTTGTAGCTGGTCGTAGTAAGTCGGTATTACACATCCTTGATGAGCAAAGCGCGGGTATCGTTGCTACTCACGCGGAGAAGGAGAAAGCCTAATGCTAGTCCTGATGGAGATATGGGAATCTATCAGGGATTTTGTTGGCACAGGCGGCCAGGTTTTATACGTGGTCGCGATAGCACTCTTTCTTATGTGGGTTTTAATGATTGAGCGCTATTGGTTCCTACTTGCAGAATTTCCTCGCACAGCGAAAGAAATTGTAGCAAAGTGGGATGCCCGCCAAGACACTACGTCTTGGTACGCACACAGAATCCGTGAAGCATGGATTTCTGAAGCGTCTGAAAAATTAGATCAGCGTATGTTGTTGATTAAGACATTAGTAGCTGTTTGTCCTTTAATAGGCTTACTTGGTACTGTTACTGGTATGATCTCGGTTTTTGAAACCATGGCCAACCAGGGTACGGGTAACGCACGTTTAATGGCATCAGGTATTTCAATGGCAACAATCCCAACAATGGCTGGAATGGTTGCGGCACTATCTGGAGTATTTTTTAGCTCACGTCTTGAGACAAAAGCTAAAATGGTGAAAGCCAAACTTATTGATAGTATGCCTCATCACTAGAGAGAGAATTAAATATGGCACGTAAACAACGTTTTCGTGAAGAAGAAGAAGCAGCGGTTGATATGACGCCAATGCTTGACATCGTATTTATCATGCTTATTTTCTTTATCGTAACTACATCGTTCGTTAAAGAGGCTGGTATCGAGGTCAATAAACCTAAAGCGGCTCAAGCTACTAAGCAAAAAAATGCTAACATTTTTATTGCTATTCGTAGTAACGGCGAGATCTGGATTGATAAACAGCAGGTTGATGTTGAACGTATTTCAGCAAAAATCGAAAGTTTATTAGCAGAACAACCTACTGAAGTTGTAATTTTGCAAGCTGATAAAGAAGCAAAACACGGCGTAGTGGTTAAAGTTATGGACCAGATTAAAGCGACGGGTGATAACCTGAGAATTTCAATAGCTGGAGATCAGTAATGATTCGTTTTCTGTTTTCACTGATTGCAGGTGGGGCAGTTACTTTCGGCTTGTTCTACTTCATGGCATTCCTCATCTCTGGTGGGGCTGACCGTAATACGGAACAAAAAGAGCAGATCATAGTCGAAATAATGACGAATCCGCCTGAATCTAAGGTGCAGGAGAGGAAGCGTGTACCGCCTCCTCCTCCGCCACCGCCAAAGCAGCCGCCTAAACCGCAGCCGCCACAGCCGGAAAATAATAATCCAAATCCTGGTGCTATGTCATTTAATATGGGAAGCATTGATGTTGGTAGTTCGGCAGGTGGACTAAGTGGTCCTGGTGCATTTGGACGAGATGGTGATGCGACACCTATCGTTCGTATAGAACCAAAATATCCAACGCAAGCAGCACGTGATGGTAAAGAAGGTTGGGTTCAACTTTCATTCACAATTGATGAGCTAGGTGGAGTAACTGACGTTGAAGTAATTGACGCAGAACCGAAACGTATCTTTGACCGTGAAGCTAAACGTGCACTGCGTAAGTGGAAGTACCGTCCTAAGATCATTGACGGAAAACCACAGAAACAACCAGGTTTACAAGTTCAATTAGACTTTAAACTTAACCAAGGCAACTAAGGAGGCGAGTAATGAGAAATTTTTCTAAAGTAACTGCTCTTGCAATTCTTATGTCTGTGTCGGGTGCTACTTTAAGTGCATCTGTTTTAGCAGCGCCGGATTACGCAAAGATTGAAGAGCGTAAAAAAGCAAAAACTAAAATCATGGGCGAGCGTACTGGTAAAAAAGTAATTAAAGCATTTGATTTGTACAACGAAGAAAAAGTTGATGAAGCAATTGTTTTGCTTAGAGAAATCGAGCCTTCGAATGACTTTGATAAAGCGACCGTAAATCGTTACTTAGGTAGCATGTACGCTCAAAAAGAAAAGTATGACGAAGCGATCAAGTACTCTAAGCAAGCCGTTGCACCTGATGTTTTAAACTTTGCTGATCAAGAACAAACTCTTAAGTTGTTAGGTGACTTATACGCTGGTACAGAAAAGTTCCAAGAAGCTAAAAAAGCATATGTAGCTTGGATGGACTTTACCGGTGAAGAGGACCCTACGGTTTATACACGTATTGCTCAAGCTAACTATCAGTTAGAGCAATACCGTGATGTTTTTGAACCAGCAGATAAGGCAATAAAACTTCAAAAAGAGCCTAACAAAGGCCCTTACCAATTAAAACTTGGCGCATACTTTGAGCTTAAAGATTATGCAAACATGGTTAAAATTGGCGAAGAAATTGTTCGTGTATGGCCTGATGATAAAAAAGCTTGGGTTAGCTTAGGTAAGTATTACCTACAAACTGAAGATTATTCTAAAGGTTTAGCAACTATGGAAGTTGCATACAAGAATGGTTACTTTGAAAATGAAGTTGAGTATAAAGTCTTATCTAACTTTTACTCTCTAAATGAGATCCCTTATAAAGCAGCTGTAACGCTAGAAAAGGCCATTAAGAGTGAAAAAGTAGAACGTACAAAGCAGAATGTTAGCGCGATTGCGAGTAATTACCATCGTTCTAAAGATTTAGAAAAAGCTGCTAAGTACTACGAAGATGCTGCTAAATTTGATGACGACGCTGAGCTTTACCGCAAAGCAGGTTCATTACTTTTACAATCTGAAAAATTCAGTGCTGCTATTGTTCGCTTGAACAAAGCATTAGAGCTTGGCTCTGACAAAAAAGGCACAATTTATTCAGATTTAGCTGAAGCGTATTACTACCAAGGTAAGTATAAGCAAGCATATGCTGCAATTACTAAAGCTATGGATGACCCTCGCACACGTAAGTTTGCAAAAGGTTGGTCTACATATATTAAAGATAAAGCCGCTCGCAACGGTGTTAAAATTTAATTTTAATTAGCTTAAGCAACTTATAAAAAGCCCCTCTGGGGCTTTTTTTATTGGAACTACTATGTATAAAAAGCTCTTTTTATCATCACTACTGTGCCTATTTTTAGCTGCATGTTCAAAGCAGCCTCAACCTTATGAGTCGTTTGAGGACGCACAAGTCGCTTTAAAAGCTTTAAACATGGCGCTTGTACAAACAGGTGCTACTAAAGGCAATAACATTGAAAAAGATCAATTGGTTTTCTCTGATGCTTACTTAACAAAACGCCATACTATTTATCAGAGCCTAATGGGTATGGAGCTTAATCTAAATCAAATTGCGCAAGTAAACTATCTGGTAATTGCAGAGCGTTTCCCTGAACGCTACTTTAATTGGCCGGCCCAAGTAAATGTTTTAGAAAACATGCTCGCTTTTGAAGGCTCAAAAAACACACCGGATAATGTTATTACTTGGCTCAAGTTAACCCAAGATACCCTAGACAGTGCTCAACAAAGCAATTTAAAGCTGAACAAGGTTGAACTTACATTGTTACAAAGCTATGTATTAAGTGCGATAGCAAGTAACCATGTTCAACCAGCGCTTAAAAGCCATATAAGAGCTTTTAGCGATTATTTAGCTAGTTATAAGCCAAGAGGAAGTGTGGGTCTAAGAGGTCTGCCAAATGGCACTCAGTGGTATCAGAGCAAACTTAATTACTTTAGTGGCGAAGTACATTCACCGTTAGAATGGGTTACTCTTTTAAACGAAAAAATAAAAGTATTAGATCGTGTTGCATTCGACAGTAAGCTGCCAACTTCTCACCAAAAATCGTTTTTAGTTCAGTATTTATCTGATGAAAAATTAATAGAAGGTTTAGATTGGCAGGCTAACTATCAAGACTTACCTGCAATGGCGAGCGCTATGGATATGTCTAATAAAGATAAAACATTGATGCTTGCGATGATGGAATCAGATATAGGTATTCACTACCATGCGTGGACTTTGCCTCAAGCAAAGGTAAACCTTATAAAGCGCCTACAAATGAGTCCAGAAGAGGCCCAGTACTTGGTTGAAGATATAATTCTCTACCCAGGGCAATCATTTAGCTTTATACAACACATTATATAATGATTTGAAAGTGCGCTTATTGTGCGCACTTTGTACACCGTTGAGTTGCGGGGTCTAGTTCAAGTGACTTAGCTGATATTTTTTCTTCACAATCACAGCAGTAGCCATACTGGCCAATTTCTATTTGACTTAGTGCGGCTTCTAGTTTGGTCATGCGACTGATCAAAAGTGCATACTCAGGGCCTAACTTCTCTGCTGCGCAGTCTAACCATTCATTATTTGCTGTATCAGCTAAAATTTGTATTAAATGGTGATGTGCAGGGTAAGCTGATTTAGAAAGCATGGTTAATATATTTAATTTAACTTGTGCTATTTCATCGTTAAGTCTTTTTTGATGATGCATTATCAGTACAACCTTATTAAATGGGCTTTACGTTATACTGATATTATCTAGAGCCTTTAAGTTAGTCGTTATGATTTGAATCAAGTTGAGGTGCTTTGGCATATTTATTTAATACGCTCGCCACATCTTCTTTACTTTTTAAACGTCTGATTTCGTCAAACAAATCGATAGCTTGCGGGTACTGGCGTTTTAGATAACCAAGCCATTGTTTAGTACGTGAAGCAAAGTATTTTTCATCCTTCGCGGGGTCTTGATGAATAGCTGAGTGAATTAAGTGATAAATAATATGCTCCCACTCAAGGCCATCATATTGCTCATTATTTACATGAGCTTTAATTTTTTTTGCTAAATCAGGGTGCGAAAGGGCGCCACGACCCAGCATTAAATCAGTGCACCCACTTCGTTTTTGACAAAGCATTGCGTCCTCTACTTGCCAAATTTCACCATTGGCAACAACTGCAATATTCTTACCTTTTATTATTGGTGGAATTTTTTCCCAATAAGCTGGCGGGTTATAACCATCTCGTTTGGTTCTGGCGTGAATAGCTACACTATTTGCACCTGCACTTACCACAGCATCAACAATTTCTTGGCTGTTACTGTCATCATCAAAGCCTAAGCGAATTTTTGCACTTACTTCATGTTCATCATCTACAGCATCTCGGACTGCTTTAATAATCGTATACATATGGTCAGGGTCTTTAAGCAGTACAGCCCCCCCTCGGCTACGATTAACTGTTTTGGCTGGGCAACCAAAATTTAGGTCGACCCCATGGGACCCTAATGCGATTGCTCTTATTGCATTTTCGGCTAACGGATTTGCTTCTTGACCGAGTAATTGAACACGCACAGGAGTACCTGCTCGTGTAAATCCATTATTATGTAGTTCAGGGCAAAATCGATGAAAAACTTTTTCAGGTAAGCATGTTTCAACCACTCTTACAAACTCTGTAACGCACAAATCGAACCCACCAATGTCTGTGAGTAATTGACGCATTTTAAAATCAACGACACCTTCCATAGGTGCTAAAACAAGTTTCATAAAGAGATTAATTTTGATAAAAAACTGGAGGCATAGTTTACCTGTAAATCACACATTGATAAATCTGTAATTACCGCCCATATTTGATGTATAAATTGCAAAAGTAAATATTATGAAAATAAATGAAAGTTTTTATTTTTGTACGGGTCTACTTAAGCATACAAGCAATTTAAAAATACATTTTTATTGCTGAGATTTACAACCCTTGATTAAAGAGAGTCATAAAATGAATACAGTTAAAAAAAATACAATCGCGTTAACTTTAGGTGCAGTAGTAGTTGGCTCTGCAAGTTTTGTATCTGCAGATGTACAAGCTAACCCATTTGAGTTTCAACAACTAGTAACAGGTTACCAATTAGATGCTGCAGAAGGTAAGTGCGGTGAAGGCAAATGTGGCGGTGACGCAAAAGATAAAAAAGAAGGTAAATGCGGCGAAGGCAAATGTGGTGGCGACGCAAAAGATAAAAAAGAAGGCAAATGCGGCGAAGGCAATTGTGGCGGCGATGCAAAAGATAAAAAAGATAGTAAATGCGGCGAAGGCAAATGTGGTGGCGACGGAAGTGCTACTAAAAAAACTAAAAGAGACGAAGAGTGCGGAGGCGGCGGTTGTGGAGACGGTTAAGATAATAATAGAAATA